>CACYEG010000105.1 GCA_902773365.1 uncultured Erysipelotrichaceae bacterium | reverse complement strand
ACTCAAGAGGCTGAAGAGGCGCCCCTGCTAAGGGTGTAGGTCGGGAAACTGGCGCGAGAGTTCAAATCTCTCCTACTCCGCCATTAGGATTCATACTTCTAAACAAATGTTTAGGAGTTTTATTTTTAAATAAAATGTGTTATTATCTATTTTGAGATGTGGTGAGTACATGAAAAAAATTTTAATAGGATATGTAAGTGGTGTACATGGCCTTCGTGGAGATTTAAAAATTAAAACAAAATTTAACAGTGCCGATAAAGTCCTTTTAAGCGGCAATAACATTTATTTAGGAAATGAATTGCATACAATTACTAGTTGTAAGTTTTATAAGGGAGCGTACTTAGTAACAATAGATAATATAAAAGATATAAACGCAGTAGAACACTATAAAGCAGTGGATGTATATATCGATAGAGATGAGATCAAACTTGATGCGGGAGAGTATTTATTAGATGATTTAATAGGTATGACGATAATTAGTGGTAAAGAAAAGTATGGTAAAGTCAAATCAATTTTAAATAACGGGATATATAGTTTATTAGAAGTAGAATATGAAAAGCCATATATAATTCCATTGGTCCCTGAATATATTAAAAATGTCGATATTGATTCTAATGCTATCGAAGCAGAAAACATAGAAGGACTAATATTATGAAAATAGATATTCTTTCTTTATTTCCAGGTATGTTCGATGGATTCTTAAATGAATCGATCATTAAAAGAGCGATAGATGAGAAACTCGTTGAGATTAACGTAATTAATTTTAGAGATTATTCTCATCTTAGCAATAAACAAGTGGATGATACGATATACGGAGGAGGAGCAGGAATGCTTCTTAGATGTGAACCAATATTCGAATGCATCGATGATATAAGAACACCGGATGCCAAAATTATTCTATTAACTCCAGATGGAATTACTTATAAACAAAGTGTTGCAAAAGAACTTGCAAGCATAAAACACTTGATAATAATATGTGGTCATTATGAAGGATTTGATGAGCGAATTAGGACACTTGCTGACTATGAAATATCTATAGGTGACTATATATTAACAGGTGGAGAAATACCTGCTATGGCTATTAGCGATTCTATTATTAGATTACTACCAGGAGTAATCAACAAAGACAGTTTAGCTAGCGAATCATTCGAGGATAATTTGCTAGATTATCCATCGTATACTAAGCCTCAAGAGTATAGAGGCATGAAAGTGCCAGATGTACTCTTAAGTGGTAATCACGCTAAGATAGACGAATGGAGAAAGCTCGAAAGAGAAAAGAAAACCAGAGAAAGAAGACCAGATATAGGGAAGTGATATTATGGAAAATTATGTTATTTCTAAAAGTGATAAGATATTTAAATTAAAGAAGAAAGCCGTTTTTGCTAATGGGTATAGCTTTAGAGGAAAACTAAATATAACTATGTATGAGATAAATTTAATAAAAGATATATTGGTTAAGAAAATTAATACGTCTTTTAAAAATATAATGATTGCACTAGTTAACCTAGACGATGATGACGAAGATAGCTCGAAAGTGAGTGAGCTTGAAATAAGAATAGAAACATTAAGAGTATTGCTTTTAGAAAAATACTTCCCTTTTATTGGTAAAACTCGCGCTAGCGCATATTTAACAAGACTAGAAGAAATTGAAAAAAAAATTCCTAGAAAAGAAAATAAAAAATCAAGAGTCAGATGACATGATGTGACATATTTATATGTTACTTTTTTTTATAATTATCATGGTGAATTTAAATGGTTTATATCGACATAGTGATATTAATAAATTTTATATTTGACTTTACACTTTTAAATACTGTAGATTTGCTTTTAAAAAGAAATACTAAGATTAAAAGACTCATTTTAGGATCAGTTGTAGGGGAGTCTTCACTAATAATCCTATTTATAAAATTATCCAGTATTGGAAACATTATTTTTAAAATAGTACTTAGTATTGCAATGTGTATTATAGCATTTGGATATAAAGATAAAAAGTATACACTTTTTAATACCATATATTTATATTTAACTGGTATTATTTTAGGTGGCTTCATGACGTACCTATATAATGAATTCAAAATTAATAGAGAATATTCTTACCGTTATATCTTTCTTTTGCTATCAGGACTTACTTTCTTGTATTTTTATTATAAAAGCATTACTAATTTTAAACGCGATTATAAAAACAGGTATATTGTTGAAATTGACTATGGAAAATATCACTATAGTGGCACTGGTTTTTTAGATAGTGGAAATAAACTAGTAAGTCCTTATAGCAATAGTCCGATAATATTAGTCGAAAAAGAATATATTTCTCTACATAGACTCAAAATTATTCCTGTTCCTTTTTGTGCTTTGAATCACCATGGAATTTTAAATTGCTTTAAACCTGATCTCTTACTGATTGGTGGGAAAAGTTATGAAAATGTACTAATAGGTTTGAGTGATAAATCATTTAACATAGACGGGTGTACGGTTTTATTAAACTCTAGATTGGAGAACTTATGAAAATACTAAAGAAGCTGATAAAATGGCTGAAAGAAAAGTACAACGATTGCTTTTTCGTCGGAAGTACAGATGCATTGCCGCCGCCTTTAAGTAGCGAAGAAGAACTAGAACAATTAATAAAGTGTAAACAAGGTGATATAGATGCTAGAAATACTTTGATTGAACACAACCTCAGATTGGTAGTATTTTTAGCCAAGAAGTTCGATGGAACAGGTTACGACTTGGAAGATTTAGTAAGTATCGGATCTCTTGGCTTAATTAAAGGCATAATGACTTATAAAATTGATAAGAATATAAAGTTGGCCACTTACGCCTCGAGATGTATTAACAATGAAATCTTGATGTTTATAAGGAAAAATAAAAATAGAAAGGCCGAGGTGAGTTTTGAAGATGCACTAAGCTATGATGCTGAAGGAAATGAATTGCACCTCGAAGATATAATGGGTACACCAGAAGAAGTAGTCCACGAAGAAACTCAACTCAAATTTGATAAAACAGAACTGATGACAAGACTGTTAGAATTGCCAAAACGCGATAGAGAAATCATGGAATTAAGGTATGGTTTAAATAATAAAGAAGAATATACTCAAAAAGAAGTAGCTAATATGTTAGGCATAAGTCAATCGTATATTTCTAGAATTGAAAAGAAAGTGATAAAAAAATTAAAAAGTGTCATGAAAACGTAAAATAAGTCGTTTAAAAGAACTAAAATGCCCCATTACTAATATGTAAGGGGGTTTTATTTTGAGTAAGTTTAAAGTTGATATAACAGGAATTGATACTAATAATATACAAGTTTTATCAAATAATGAAATGAATAAATTGTTTGAACGTATAAAAAAAGGTGATAAAACCGCTAAGGAAGAATTAATTAGTGGAAACCTCAAATTAGTTTTAAGCATTATTTCAAAATTCAGATACAAGGCACTGGATATGAATGACTTATTTCAAGTTGGATGCATCGGATTAATAAAAGCAGTAGACAATTTTGACTTGTCATATGGCGTCATGTTTTCAACTTATGCTGTTCCACTTATTTTAGGTGAAGTAAAAAGACTGATTAGATCCACAAGCAGTATTAGAATAGCAAGAAGTATACGCGATTTAGCGTTTAGAATAATCAAGTTTAAAGAAGAGTTCTCTATTATCTATGGATATGAACCAACTACAGATGTAATAGCAAAGAACTTAAACATTGAGCCATATGAAATTAAACTTGCACTAGATTCGATGTGTGATCCAGTAAGTATTTATGAGCCAATATACAATGATGGTGGTGATACCATATATTTGTTAGATCAAATAAGTGATACTAAAGATAAGAGAGTTGATAAAGATATGGTGATTGCATTAAATGAAGCTTTAAAGAAAATAAAGAAAAGAGAAAGAGATATATTAGTAGCACGATATATATATGGAAAGACACAAAGTGAAATTGCCAGTGACTTAAAAGTCAGTCAAGCACAAATATCAAGACTAGAAAAAAGCGCTATTAGGAACATGAAAAGATTGTTGGAATAATATATTTTATTAGGTGATAAAATGAAAATGAGTGATTTACAAGCAAAAGACATAGTCAATATCACTGATGGAAAGAGAATGGGGAGAATCTCCGATATAGTGGTAAGTGAAACCGGAGAAATAATGTATTTAGTAATCGAACCAACCAAGATACTTAAAAGATACACATCATTTACAAGTGAAACTAGCATTAAATTCGACCAAATAGTAAAATTTGGTTCCGATGTTATACTTGTCGATTTGAAAAAATGATAGTATAATTTTTTTTAGGTGTTTTGATGAACAAAAAAATATTAATTATGACAATTATTTTTTTAGCGGTAGACCAAGTATCTAAAATACTAATAAGCACTTTTTTGACTATAAACGAAGTAATCACAGTAATACCGAACTTTTTCTATTTGACAAGAGTAAATAATACTGGGGCGGCATTTAGTATATTAGAGGGTAAAACGATTCTTTTAATTGGAGTTAGTATAATTGCAATCATAATTTTATTAAAGTATATGAATGAATTTAAAAAGACGCGCCTTGGGAATATTTCTTTTAGTTTATTATTAGGTGGAATATTTGGAAATCTAATAGATAGGTTATTCCTTAAAGAAGTACGAGACTTTTTAAAATTCGATATATTTGGTTATAATTTCCCAGTATTCAATATAGCAGACTCACTGATAGTTATAGGAGTAATACTTTTAGCGATTTGTGTATTTAGAGGTGACGATAAAAGTGAAAATAGTAGTAAGTGAATTAGAAGAAAAAGAAAGACTAGATAAGTATTTAAGCACTCATACAGAATACTCGAGAAATAAGATCGAACAAATGATAGAAGAGGGGCTAATACTAGTAGATAGAAAATTAGAAAGATCCAGTTTTAAAATAGAAAATGGGATGGAAATCGACTTGCCTGATGACTATGAGTCATCTACCGATTTAGTAGGTGAAAACATAGATATCGAAATACTTTATGAAGATGATTATCTTATGGTCGTCAATAAGCCATCTGGTATGGTAGTTCATCCAGGAGCAGGGAATGCTAATCACACATTAGTAAATGCAATACTTGGACATACTAAGTCATTGTCGAAGATAAATGGTGAATTTAGACCTGGAATAGTACACAGAATAGATAAAGATACAAGCGGAGTATTATTGATCGCTAAAACAGATAAAGTACACGAAATACTATCAGATGGATTTAAAAATAAAACTATTAAAAGAGTATATGTCGCACTATTAAAAGGCGAAGTACCGTCCTCTAGTGCAACAATAGATGCTCCAATAGGCAGAGATAAACATGATAGAAAGAAGATGTGTGTTACTAAAGAAAACTCTAAGGAAGCCGTCTCTCATATGAAAGTGCTAAAAAGGTTTAAAGGATATACATTAGTTGAGTTTAGACTTGAAACAGGTAGAACTCATCAGATAAGAGTACATGCTAAATATATTGGATATCCAGTATATAACGATCCAGTTTATACGAATGATAAAACTACTCCTTTTGGTCAATTCCTACATGCCAAAAGTTTAGAATTTACTCATCCAATTACACATGAAAATATGTATTTTGAAAGTGAATTACCTGATGAATTTAATGACTTTCTAAATACACTAGAAGAAACTAAGTAGACTGGATTATTTAGTTTGAATGTGTTATATTGTATTTGTCAGGGGAATCCTGAATATAATAAAAAAGGGAACATTCAGTTCGATAAGCCGAATGCCTACCCAAAAATTGGATGGACATTTAAGCCTTATGGCTTAAGTGTCATTTTTTTATTACAACTATAATCATTAATAGAAGGAATAAAATTATGGCAAGTAAGATTAAAATCCTACAAACGTATTCACGCTTTTTCACCATATTACCTCCTTCCTATTAGGATAGAGGTAGACACCCAATAACTAAATGTTCTCGATTAGTTAATCTAACATATTGAACTTATTACTAAGTTAAACCGTGCAATAAAAAAGTGATGAATTCATCACTTTTATCGTCTTTGATTATTTCCACCAAAAGACCAACCTGCGCCAATTATTATGACAAGTAAAATGAATAATACTATCCAAAGAGCTGCTCCAAAACCAAAGCCTCCTTGAGTATATCCAACAAAACCATTATTACAATATGGAGCCTGATAGTTAGATCCATATCCATTATTATAACCGTAATAATACATAATATACCTCCTAACTCTTACTATATTTTATGGTAAGCCATTAAATCTTGTGATTGCTTTGACAAAGAATATAAAATATCATATAATCAAGGAGTAGAAATGAGAGATTAGTATGACTTTATATGAAGATTTAAAATGGCGTGGACTTATTAAGGATGTAAGTAGTCCTGAAATAGAAAAACTATTAAATGAAGGAAAAGTTACTTTTTATTGGGGAACAGACCCAACGGCAGATTCTTTACATATTGGACACTATTCATCTTTAGTAACTGCAAAAAGATTAGCAGCCGCTGGCCACAAACCTGTTTTACTAATAGGTGGCGCAACTGGATTAATAGGAGATCCAAGGCCAAGTGGTGAAAGAGAAATTATTTCCAAAGAAACTTTAGATAAGTATTTTGAGGGTATTAAAAAACAAGTTACTAATCTATTCGATGGAAATATCGAATTAGTAAATAACTATGACTGGATGAAAGATTATACTTTCTTAGACTTCCTAAGAGATATCGGTAAACACATAAATATTAATTATATGTTAAATAAAGACATTATCAATAGAAGACTTGATAGTGGTATTACTTATGCAGAGTTTTCTTATACATTAATCCAAGGATACGATTATTTACATCTATTTAGAGAGAAGGGGGTTACTCTTCAAGCAGCAGGATCTGATCAATGGGGCAATATTACTACAGGTATCGAGCTAATACGTAAGGTTGAAGGTAAAGAAGCATATGGATTTACTATGCCACTCATTTTAGATGCAACTGGTAAAAAAATAGGTAAGAGTGAAGGTAATGCTTTATGGATAGATAAAGAAAAGACTAGTCCATATAAGATATATCAATATTTCATCAATACTGATGACTCGTTAGTTATCCATTACTTAAAAGTATTTACATTCTTATCAAAAGAGAAAATCGAAGAATTAGAAAAAAGTGTAAAAGTAGAACCAGAGAAGCGTCTAGCTCAAAAAGCACTTGCTTATGAAGTAGTTAAGGATTTACATGGAATAGAAGAAGCAGAGAACGCTCGCAAGATGAGTGAAGATATATTTAGTGGGGCATCACTTGAAAATATGCCAGTAATTGCTTCTAATTTAAATGTAGGTACTGATATATTGAGTTTGCTTGTGGATTGTGGTATCGCGCCTTCTAAGAGTGAAGCAAGAAGATTAGTTATTCAGGGTGGAATAAGTGTAGATAGTGAAAAAATTACTGATCCAGCATTCACGATAACTAAGAGCGAAGTAGTTATTCAAAAGGGTAAAAAGAGCTTTAATAAGGTAACACTTAAGAAATGATTATTTGCATAGTAGGACCAACAGGAGTTGGAAAAACTAGACTTAGTGAAGAACTAGCTCTTAAATACGATGCTATAGTAGTAAATACTGATGCGATGCAAGTTTATAGAGAACTAGATATCGGAACTGCTAAAATCAAAGAAGAAGAAAAGAAAGTAAAAGAGCACTTTTTATTCGATATAAAAAATCCTAATGAAGAATACAGTGTCTACGATTATCAAAAAGACGTAAGAAAAATACTCGATAATAATAAAAATAGAAATATCGTCTTGGTTGGTGGAACTGGCCTATATTTAAAAGCAGGTCTTTTTAAATATGAGTTCGATGATTTCCCAGTAAAAAATGAGTATGATGGGTATACAAATGAAGAGTTGTATGAGATGCTTCAAAATACCGGTTTTTCTGGAGAAATACATGTAAATAACAGAAGAAGACTAATAAGCAAACTAAATTTTCCTATCAATTCTGGACTTAAAGATGAACTTTTATATAGTAATGTGTACTTTATAGGGCTCACTGCGCCTAAAGAAGTACTCTATGAAAAGATTAATAGCAGGGTAGATAAAATGGTAGAAGAGGGCTTATTCGATGAGGTTAGAAGAGTATATGATAAATATGGTAAAGTAAGAGTCTTAAATAGAGGCATCGGTTATAAAGAAATAATCGCTTATTTTGAGGGAAAGATAACTTACGATGAAACACTGAGATTGATAAAACAACTCAGTAGAAAGTATGCCAAAAGACAATATACTTGGTTCAACCATCAAATGGATATAAAGTGGTTCGAAACAGATTATGATAACTTCGGTAAGACAATAGAAGAAGTAGAGAAGTATATAGAAGAATAAAAGAACAGTGAGATGATGTTATATGGCAAATTTGCTTACTTGGGCCGAGAAACTGGCAGCTCAGCAGGCGGCATTAGAAAAATTATACCATATTTTTACAAGGTTTAAAGTATTAGATCCTAAGAAACATAAGGGAAAGGTAGATCCATTTAGAGGAATAATATATAGAGAAGGGCAGGAAAGGCTATCTCAATATGTGATGAGAGCGCTAATAGAAAACCAAATTCTCATAATTCAAGCAGGTACAGGAATTGGTAAAAGCATTGGTTATTTAATTCCGATATTTTATATGGCTGAAGATTACTCTAAAACACAAAAACGAGTAATTTTGATATCTACCTCCACAATAGCTTTGCAGCATCAATTAAAGAACGATGTTGAAAGAGTATCTGAAATGCTTGGTATTGAAGTGGATATCTCAATTGTAAAAGGGAACAACAATTATGCATGTAGAAATTGTTTCAATGACTATAGAGTTAATCCCAAATGCATATTAACGCCAAAGCAATCAAGAGAAATAAATAATCTTTTAAGCGCAAGTGAATCTTGGGATTATGAGGAAATAAAAAAGGCTTTAGCAAAAATCGTAGGGGGTGTCGAGTTAGTAAATACTCTCTGGAAGCACATCTCTCTTAAAGATAAATGTAAATGCATTGACTGTGATTACCGCCGAGAATGTAAATACTTAGAACAATTTAGTAAGGTGGGTAAGTCTAATAAGCCGGAAATAATTATTACTAATCATGGTATGCTTCCTAATTTAAAAGAAGAAATTAAAACATCGGTGGATGGTATTATTATAGATGAAGCGCATTCCCTTATAGAACAGGCAAGAGCGACATATACCAGATCAATAAGTTTGTCTAAAATTTACAATGAACTTAGTGATGAAGAAGCATATTTGCCAGGCGGGAATGCTAAGCAAAATCTATCGACTGCAATACAGCTTATTAGCCGCTTAGAAAAACTTATCAAAAAAAATGCCAAAAATATTATAACTGCAAGAAGTGAAAAAATTCCTGGTATAATTGATCCAGATGTACAGATTATTAACATCGGCAATCACGCTATTAAAGAATGTGTACAACAAATAAATTCCGTTTTAAATCGTTTGCCTAGAACTATAGAAAAAGAATTTAATAATTCTGAAGAGAAAACCAGACTTAATAAATTATTGGTACCATTAAGTGCAATAATTTATGATATGGCACATGGTGATATTAGTCAGAATATCTTTTGGCTGGAAAAAAATGGGCAAAATAATACAGTTCTCTCATATTGTCCTAAGAATATAGGGACTGAACTGAAACCATTACTTTTTCCAGAAAAGAATCAGAAGCCTGTTGTTCTTACTTCAGCAACGCTTAGTCCGACCCAAGTTATAAAAAGTGATTTAGGAATTAATGATAATCCTAGAGTGGTTGAGCCAGAACCAATCAATTCCCCGTTTAGTTACAGTGATTGCTTATTATACACCGATCGCACTTGTACTAATTATAAAGATCCAACACACATTGATGATTTAGTAAATAGAATATACGAGCTGATCAAAGCAACAAATGGAAGAGCTTTAATTTTATTCACGTCAAAAGATGAAATGAAAACTGTTTACGATAGAATTTGTAAGATGAATCCAGGCCAGAGACTTATAATTCAGGATGATGGCAATATTGCTTCATGTGCAGAACAGTTTCGATCAGATGAGCATTCGTGTCTTTTTGCCACAAATGCTTTTTGGCAAGGAGTAGATTTTCCGGGAGCCACTCTTAGTAATTTAATAATAACACGGTTGCCATTTCCTTCTGAAACACCTAAAAGCTATAATGAAAAATACACTTCTGGCAAATCGAGAGATGAACTATCTCAAGAAAACATAAAGCGAATGATATCATACTTGGCTCAGATGCTTGGACGAGGTAAACGAACTCCTAACGATCATACTATATATTCTATATTAGATCCGAGATGGTATCAATATCAGAACTATATCAATTATTACAAATTAATACCGGCCGATATAAATAAAACTGAAAGTATGGACGATGTAAGGACTTTTTCAGAAATGTATATTTTACCAGAGAAAGAAAAAGAAAAAGGAATTAGCATGAGTTAATTCCTTTGCATATTTTTATATAAATATTAGTACTACTAGTCCTAAGATGACTAAATATACCGAGAACTTTGCAAGTTCTCCTTTTTTTACTTTATCGAAAAACCAGAGGGACGCAAAATATGTCATGACTCCGCTTGCAATAAATCCTATTACATAAGGAATAATAGCGCTTGTAGAAATACTCATCAAATCTTTAATAGAAAGTACAAATGAACCGATGGAAACTGGTAAATAAAGCATAAACGCATACTTTAGCGCTGAATCTCTAGATAGTTTCATAAGTAGGCAACCAACTAATACAGCGCCACTTCTACTTATCCCTGGCATAAGTGCAGCAACCTGGAATAATCCGATAATTAGTGCATCCGTATAAGTTATATCTTTATCTTTCTTGCTACCATTTAATTTTCTTACTAAGAAAAGAAGTACTGCAGTTATTATGAAGGCAACTCCTAAGATTTTGACGTTACCTAATTTTTCTTCAATAAAATCTTTAAATAAGAAGCCAACTATACCTGCAGGAATACTACCAATAATAATTAGTAAATCGTATTTAAAATCCTCTTGAACTTCTTTAACTTTTCTCTTTTCTTTATCGAATATGAATTGAAAAAAAGACTTAATTAGCTTTATAATATCTTTTCTAAAGATAAAGAATATCGCTAAAAATGAGGCAAAATTTAAAACTATTTCAAATGTTAAATCATCAAACGCATTTGTATTAAATAGGTATCTTGCTAAGACTAAATGTCCACTAGAACTTATTGGTAACGGTTCAGTAAAACCTTGCAATAGTCCAAATATTAAATATTTAAAAATCTCTATTATCATAAAATCACCTAATTAATTATATAATAAAATGGATAAAAAGAGTAGTAAAAAAGTAAAGGAGCATAATGATTTTACGAATAATTTTATACATTATAGGCATATTAATCATTAGTACATCGCTATCATATATGTATTTATATACAAACCTCTTTACAATGGGGTATAGCTTTAAGGAATATTTATTGTACATTCTTAAAAGATGGGAGTGTATAATGTTTTTATTGGGTATACTTATAATAGTTATATGTTTTAAGAAAGGAAAAACTAATGCAAAATATTTTTTCAGTAACTTTATCATTTTCTAATACTCCATTAGAGCCTTATGAATGGGATAAGATTATCCATATTAGTGGCATTGAAGTAAAAAGAGTAACTCACAAATGTCTAGTTGATATATTGTTACATGAATGTACTATTAAATCCAGGGAAAGAATTATACTTTTAAGCGATGGTAATACATCTTTGGCAATTAGACTAAATAAAGATGGGACTATAAATGCAAGAAGTTTTTTGGATTATGAGTCAGACTTAAAAGTTATAGAGTATTCCAAACAGTTAAAACCAATAAATTTAAAATATGAAAAAAGAACTAAAAAAATAGAATATTCAAGCGAGTTGAAAGAAGATATTATAATAAAAAAATATATATTAGATAGTCTAGATAAGTGTAAAAACATCGATTTATTAAAATACTTATATTATATGTGTTTTAATAGTATTAAAGGTTTTTCTAAAGAAAAATTAATCGAATTTATAAAAAACAATAAACCCGGTAAAAACGGTGAATTATATAAAATCCTAATCAGTGCTTAAATGCACTTTTTTGTTTGAAATACGTTATTTTTTACTGTATAATTAAGTCGGTGATATGTATGAAAAATACTATATCTATTAAGAAAGACGATAGAATCGTATTAAATGATAATTTAAAAACTTTTTTAAATCCTAAATATGTTTTTTTTAAAATAGAGAAAAATGCCAAATTGAAAGTCAAAGATGGATCCTATGTCTATAAGAATGATATTATTATGATTAATAAAGATGGCTACACTGTTCATTCTAGTGTAAGTGGAATAGTTTTAGGAATAAAAGATGTCGATTATGTTAGTGGTAAACAAACTAGTTTGGTAATCGAGAATGATTTTAAAGAAAATGTTCGTATAAGAAAGAGTGCTAAAAAAACGATATGTGACTATAAAAAAGAAGAAGTGTTAAATCTATTTGAAGATTTTTCTTTGACGTATAAAGAGGAAAAACTCGCTAAATTATTTGAAAACGATTATGAAACTTTCATCGTAAATGGAATTGAAAAAGAAATTTATTTTGGAAACAAGTATTTTACTTTGCAAGATAATGCATATGCGATACTTGAAACAATAGATTTTTTGTCAACTATATTTAATTATAAAAAGTGCATATTGGTCATCAGCAATAGTGATTCAAAGTTAGTAAATAGATTCTTGGATATAATAGGTACTTATCCGAATATTGAATTGAGATTATTGCAAGATGTTTATCCACTTGGCTTTAGCGAATATTTACAAGAGTATTTAGGATATACAAATGCCCTAATGATAGATGTAAGAAAAATTGTCGATGTATACGAAATTCTTAAAAAAAATCAGCCGATTACCGAAAAAATAATAACTATTTCTGGCGATGCAGTCGAGCCAAAAGAATGTATCAAAGTGAAAGTTGGGTCTCTGTTATCGGAAGTATTTATCAATAATTTTGATTTCTCATATAAAAGTGTCGATGTGTTTCTAAATGGACTGATACATGGAAAAGTTATCAACTCACTACAATATGTAATTGATGAAGACATAGATGGAATTATCATCATGAAGTCTCGCAATAAATGTGAGGATGAATGCTTAAACTGTGGACTATGCCATAAAAAATGCCCAAGAGGACTAAATCCTAAATATGTAGCAGATCATAAAGGTAAGGTACGAAGCGAATATAAAAGTGGATGTTTATCATGTGGATTATGCGATTATATATGTCCAGCAAATAGGGAACTAATGAAATATATGAAAGAGGTAGTGAACGATGAAGAATAAAAAAATAACATCAAGATTAAATCTTCTATATATCATTTCGTTAATTCCACTAGTGCTTTTTGGAATATACAAAAACGTAATATTCTTATCTAGTAGAAGCGATATAAGCTTTCCACTTTCTTTAAAGATGATAGCGATTATATTTATGAGTATATCAGGTTCAGTCTTAGGTATAAGTTTAAAAGAACTTAAAAAAAATAAAAGAGTTACTCTTAAGGATATCTATGATAGTAGAGAACTACTGCTAGATGCGCTATTAATGAGTATGATGTTACCTCTTAAGACAAGTCCATTTATACCTTTTATAGTAACATTAATCATATCTATCATAAAAATAAAAGGAAAACTAAATAAATGTGCTTTAATGTATTTAATAGTTTTTTTGATAAATGAAATACTTCATTT
>CACYEG010000104.1 GCA_902773365.1 uncultured Erysipelotrichaceae bacterium | reverse complement strand
TCCAGCATATTCTGCAGTAAAAATTAACGGTAAACGCCTATACGAATATGCCAGGGAAAATAAAGATGTAGAATTACCTAAAAGAGATGTAAATATAAAAGATATAAGTGATATATTGATAAGTGGGAATACAGTGTCTTTTAAATGTATTGTTTCTAAAGGAACTTATATACGGAGTCTTGTTAGAGATATAGGAGTGGCCCTTGGAACATACGCTACAATGAGCGATTTAGTAAGGACAAAGCAAGGGAAGTTTTCTATAGAAAATGCTTACACAATTGAGGATATAGAGCAAGGAAAATTTTCTTCATTAAAAATAGAGGATATATTGGATGATTTATATACTGTAAATATTGACGATAAAGTTTACAAAGATGTGTCAAATGGGGTTGTAAAGGAATATAATATTAAAGAGGATTATATACTATTTAAATATTTCAATGATGATATAGCTTTATATAAAAGAAAGGGTAAAAACGAGTTTGGAATGTATGTAAAATTTTAACTTTTTTTTATTATTTTTTGATTTTTAATGATTTAAATGATTTAAATGCTATACTTTAATGGCTAAGAGGTGAAATTAATGTTAGATAATAATATTTTAAACGATAAAGATTATATGTATCTAATAGATAAATATATTAATAATAAAAAAGTGATGAAATTAAAAGATATTCCACATCATGATTCAAACAGATTAAATCATTCACTTAAAGTATCTTATTATTCATATAAGATTTGTAAAAAATTAAATCTTAACTATATAAGCGCCGCTAAGGCAGGAATATTGCACGATTTATTTTTTACTCGTTCTATAAATTATAGTAAAGCTAAAGATAAAATTAAGTTATATGCTAATATGCATCCTGAAATGGCGCTAGAAAATGCCAAAAAAGTAACGGATTTAACACCGCTCGAAGAAAACATTATAATTTCTCATATGTGGCCTTTATCTAAGTACTTACCAAAATATAAAGAGAGCTTTATATTAGGAAGTGTAGATGCCGTAATTAGTACAAAAGAATTTGCATCAAAACTAAATTATAAATTGACTTATGCATTGGGTGTATATTTTATATTTATATGCTGGTTTATATTTAAATCTAATGTCTAGATCTTTTAGGTCTAGATTTATTTTTTATTATGTTGTAAAATTAAATTGCGTCTTCGTAGCTCAGATGGATAGAGCGCGGCCCTCCTAAGGCCGGTCTTGCGAGGGTTCGAATCCCTCCGAGGACACCACTTGATTATAAGCTGATTAAATCGGCTTTTATTTTGCTTTAAAAATGGTATAATAAACATGAGTTTTAAGGAAGTGTGTAAATGTCAGAGAGTAAAGAACCAGTTCAAAGAAAATTATTTTATTATGAGGAAAAATCAGTACTATCTGGAGTTATTCCTGGTGAAAGTAGTTTCAAGTTTAATTCACTTGAAAAAAAATTAGAATCGATTGAAGGATTAAAGATAGTAGAATATAGACCAAATGATACATTTAGTGGTGCAATTATAAAGTGTGAATACCTCAAACAAATATATGAAATAGAAATATTTAGAAACGACTTTTCTGGTGAAACATTTCCAGATATATATATTACACAGAGCTATTATTTTACAGATGATGAAATTAAAGCTTTCAAGGAATCTAAGAATGTTATTGTAACTCTCATGAAATATCAAGATGATCCTAGGAAAGAATTTCAATTGCAGTTAAAAATCATATATGCTTTAGTTCCTTCATTGGTTGGAGTGATAGATGAAAGCGCTACAAAAGTGTTGCCACCTAAGCTAGTTAAAATGCTTATAGAATCAGATTATGTAATGGATCCAGCAGATTTATATATGGTGCATGCAGTATACGATGAAACAGGTACAGTATGGTTACATACACACGGCTTAAATAGATGCGGCGTAACAGAACTAGAAATATTGGGTGCAAATAAAAACAATAGCGAACAGTACTATAATCTCCTCAACGCTTTTGCTAACTATATAATAGAAAATAAACCAAAGGGATTTGATCCACTAAAACATAGTGCGTGCATCGCTTGGCTTAGCGATAGAACCCCACTAATGCTTACTTGTATTCCATGGCAAGATGCTCTAAATATATATGGTAACATCGATTTAGGTGGAAAAAAAGACAGAAAAGATGAGCATGATGGGTTAACCAGTGTCGTTTTTGCATATAAAGAGGAATCAGATAAAGAAGGGAAAGTTATAAAACTAACCGACTATTGTAAAGATAAACTAAATAATAATGCCATTTTATTCTATAGTAATGAAGAAACTATGCGAATGAGTAAAGTCGCCAAAGAAAGAATTCAGGCCGTCTATAATGGATTTAAAAATAAAGATAATGAAATAATATTAAAAATAGGATTGCCTATAGATAATAAAGAAAATGACTATGAGCACATTTGGTTTGAATTAATGGATATAAAAGGCGAAATATTTAAATGTAAACTTAACCAAGAACCATATGAACTTAAAGATATAAAAGTTGGAGATATTAAAGAGTTTACGGTAGACGACATTACAGATTGGATGATTTATACAAAAGAAAGAACGATAAGTCCAAATAATGCATATATATTAATTGATTAAATAATTGACAAATAGTATACTTATAGATACAATATTTAAGAAATGAATGTTGTATCATTTATGCTGATTTAGTTTAGTGGTAAAACAGATGCATGGTAAGCATCAGAGGACTGTTCAATTCAGTCATTCAGCACCATAAATATGTTTGTTATTTATTCATATTTATGTTATAATTCATGTATGCCTCCGTGGCGGAATTGGTAGACGCGCTGGACTCAAAATCCAGTGATAGCGATATCGTGTCGGTTCAAGTCCGACCGGAGGCACCAGAGGGAAATTAGTCGAACTAAT
>CACYEG010000103.1 GCA_902773365.1 uncultured Erysipelotrichaceae bacterium | reverse complement strand
GTTTTTCCTGCTCCATTAGCACCTATTAAGCCATAACAATTACCATTCGTAAACTTTAAATTAACATCTTCAAATAATACTTGTTTACCAAAAGATAAAGTTACATTATTAATACTTATCATAATATCACCAAGACTTATTATATAAAAAAGAATTTCATTTATCAAGAAAAATGCAAAGAAAAAAGCTGAATAAAAATTCAACTTTAATAATTAATTGTTAATGTTGCTTTTTTTTCAAAGCTTCTCTTAATTTATCAAAATCATGGAAAATTTCTATACCATTGTTTCTATTAACTATTATTGATCCAACTTTTTCTGGAAGTATTGCTCCTTCTATACTTTCAATATTACTTAAATTTAGCTCTCCTTCTATTACTTTTGGGAATACCATACCGTCAGCATTTCTTAAATTCTCCAAATTCAATTCTTGTACAACTTCAGGTAATTGTAATCCGTTTACTCGAGTCAAACTATTTAAATATAACTTACCAACAGTTTTCGGAAATTTAATAATATTAAAATACGTTAGTTGAGGTAAATATATAGCTCCATCTACCACATCTGGTAATATTAAACAATTGGCAACTTGTAAATTTTTTAATGTCATCTCTTGAACTCTGCGAGGAAATACTATATTTTGAGCTATTTTCAAACCATCCATGCATAGTGTTCCTCCAATTATTTTCGGTAATACTAAATTATTAGCTTCTTCTAAACTATCCAAAATTAGATGTCCATTTATATTATTGGGAAAAGTAATACCATCAGCAACTTTTAAATTATCTAATCTTACACTTCCCGTAACCTTGTTTGGTAATACAACTTCACTAGCATTTTCTAAACTTCTCAAATACAAATGCTTTTCCACAACTTCCGGAAAAACGACATGACTAGCACTAATTAAATCCTCAAGTATTACCTCACCACCTACCGTCTTTGGAAATGTTAGATTATCAAGTTGTTGAATACCATCAATCCTTATATCACCTTCAACGATATCTGGCATTTTAAGACCATTTGCACTTTCAAGCTGATTTAGTTGAAGATGATATCCAAGATGTTTAGGCAATACTAAACCATCACCATTTTTTAAATTTTGTAAAACAAGCGCACCAGTTACCATATCCGGAAAAATAGTATTTTTAGCACTGGTAACATCTCGTAAATATAAAGCTCCCCCTACTTTTTTAGGAAATACCATATTGTCAATATTTTCTACACAATACATAACTAAACTTCCGTTAATTATCTCAGGCAATTGTATTTGCTTAGGATTTTCTCTACCATTATAAATTATATCGCTAAATACGATTTTAGGTATTGGTATAATTGGATTTTTTGGATCTGTTAAATCTAAATCTCTACCATAATAAATTACTGTTTTACTATTTATCTCACTTATATCAGATGCAATATATTTTTCTTCACAATTAAATATTTTAGATAAATCTTTTGGTAAATTTCTTGCTTTTTTTATTTCCTCTACCCTTGGATCTTTACGATATCCAAAACCTTCTATATTAGTTTCAATTTCGTATAAAAAAGCTAACTCTTCTCTTGTTAAATCTACTCCTGCTTGTTGTTTATTATATATCTCAGTTAATCTATTCATATCATTTACTTTTTTATAATATGCATCTTTATCTGGGAATTCTTTTATTTTTTCTGCAACAATTCTCTCCATTTCCGGTTCAAGATTCTGACCTTTAGCTACTCCTCTTATTTCACCTATTCGATTTCCATCCATACGAATTGCTATTCTAGGTACCTTATATTCGTTATTATCATCTAACGTATAAAACACATAAAAATCTCCACCAGCTAATTGAATTTTAGCAGTTGATTCACCTGCAGTACACCAGCCAGTATTATATCCTTGAAGTGATTTTACAAGTGGCATATGATCAGTTCCCTGCTCATATTTAATCCATCTTCCTTCATTCCTTTTTGAAATATTATTATTACTTTTTAGAACCGTGTTTAATATATATGTATATATTCTTTGAAATGATCCACTTTTAACTATTTCCTCTAATTGTTTATCATCTATTGATTCCTTATTCAAACTCTTTATTATCATATCTATAGATAATGACAAAGCTTCTCTATTAAAATCTGCAAATGGAGCTACTGTCTCTTTGGTTCTTCGATTATATACTCCCTTTTCCTTATTAATAGTACCAAGTTTTAACATACCTTGAAAAGCCCAATATTTTGCCCAGAAAGGGTATACTTTAGCATCATCACTTAAAAAATAATCTAACCATGCATCTAAACTCTTTTCTTGATTATCTATTACTTCCTGTTGCATTTGTTTCTTTGCTGATTCAGTTGTTCTAACATGACCAAAT
>CACYEG010000102.1 GCA_902773365.1 uncultured Erysipelotrichaceae bacterium | reverse complement strand
TATCACTTTACCACTTTGAACCCAAATATCGGCGTTGTAAAATTAAAAGACGGCAGAATCTTTACTATGGCAGATTTGCCAGGACTAATAGAAGGTGCTAGTGAGGGAGTAGGATTAGGTCATAAATTTTTGAAACATGCAACACGTACCAAAGTACTCGCTCACGTAATTGATATGGGATCAAGTGAGGGCAGAAATCCAATAGATGATTATCGTATTATAAATGAGGAAGTTAAAAAATATTCTCACAAACTTTCTAATAAACACGAAATAGTCTTAGCCAATAAAATGGACTTGGATGGTGCCCAAGATAACTTAAAAGCATTTAAAAAAGAATATCCAGATTTAGAAATATATGAAATTAGTGCCGCATTAAATCAAGGATTTGATCCGTTGCTCATCCGTCTTGCAGATTTATTAGATAATGAAGAATCTAACGATTTATATAATGATGATGAGTTAGAATCTCATGTTCTATATAAGTTTAGAGAAGAATTGCCATTTAGTATCACTAAAGATGGTGAAACGTGGGTGTTAAGAGGAGAAAAAATTGAAAAACTCTTCAAAATGACCAGATTCGAAACTGAAGAAGGAACAATTAGATTTGCCAAAAAACTAAGAAAAATGGGTGTAGATGATGAGTTGGAGCGCCTTGGAGCTAAAAAAGGCGATGAAGTAGATATATTAGGTTACATTTTTACATTTAAAGAATAGTTCTATTTTAAGTAGAACTTTTTGATTGTTTTAAACAATACTTTTTGCTATACTATAAATATATATAAGATGGAGATAATCTATGAGCATATTTAAAAAAATAAAAACCAGTATATATAAAATTAGATATGTCGATAAGACTAAAACACGTCTTTTTGTCATATTAGGATTTATTCTAGTATTTATTCTTTTTGCAGGTAGTACTTATTCAGACTTTTTAGTAAGTGATGAAAAAAACGCTATTAACATAAAAATAGCGGATTTAAATTATACTCTTTTTAACGATGTAACAAAAGGATCTTCTAGTATAAATGTTGATGCTAAAGAAACGAAGATAGTCAATTTTACTTTGACAAGTAGAAATAGAGACGTTACAAAATATGCCCTATATTATAATACTACTTCACAAGATATAAAAGTATATTATTCACATAATCAAAAAAATAACATGAGTGGAATTATTGGTTCTGACGGAGCATCAATTAGTTTAAGAGTGGTTATTACAAACTTGTCTGATAGTCAAAATACTGTTAATTTTGACATAAAAAGTGGTTATGCGAGCCAGGAAGACTTAATGTCAAATATTACTGAAGGATATTATGAAGAACCTCTTGTTAAAAGAACAGTACTATTAGATGAAAACTTTGATAATGCAACTGTTGCAGTTAGTAACCCAAGCTCTGATAGTGATTATTTATATTTCGATACACTTTGTACTGAAGATGCTAAAATTACTTGGAATCCTAAAGAAAATGATATAGATATAGATACTAACGCTGCTAATATCGCATGTGATATATATTTTAAGAAAGCATCAAGACAAGATATAGAACTTGTTTATCGGGTTAATAGTATTAAAGATTTAACTATTATAAAAGAAGGAAATATAGATTATAATAAATACAAATATTTATCATCACACTGCAATAATGATTCAATTATTGCATATGATGAAATGACACATGAAGTAACTATTAAAAATGTTACAAAAAAAACACTTTGTGTTGTTAATTTAGAGCCTTACGAATAATTTTATTTATAAAAAGTGTAAGGCTTTTTTTTTATTATTTTTTCTTGTATAATGTTAGTGGAGGGTAAAATATGTTTAATTATATAAATGGTAAAGTAACAATAATAGATAGTAGTTTTATAGTTTTGGATAATAATGGAATAGGTTACACTATATATGTCGCTAATCCGTATAGCTATACCGAAGGGGAAAATGTAACAGTATATCTATATAATCAAATAAGAGAAGATGAAAATTCTCTATATGGTTTTAAGAATAGAGAAGATCGCGACTTATTTTTACGGCTTTTAGGCGTTAAAGGATTAGGTCCAAAGGTAGGAATAGGCTTTTTTGCGACAGGCTCGACTTTTGGAATAATCGATGCAATCGAAAGAGAAAATGTATTATATTTAAAAAAGTTCCCTAAAGTTGGAGAAAAATTAGCAAGACAAATAGTTTTAGATTTAAAAGGTAAATTGGGTACAATAGAAATAACGGAAAATAACAATAAAGATTCGTTTGAACTTGTGAGCGTTTTAGAGAGTCTTGGTTATAAAAGTGTAGATATAAATAAGATTGTCCCTCAAATTGATAGAACTAAGCCTATTGAAGACCAAGTAAAAGATGCATTAAAATTATTATTAAAATAGGGGGCCTATATGAAAGAAAAGGAAAATATATTAGATAAAAATAAGACAACTGTAGACGAATTTGAAAACAATATTAGGCCATCCAAGTTAGATGATTATGTTGGCCAGGATGATGTTAAAGAAAACATTAGAGTATTTATAGAAGCAGCTAAAATGAGAAATGAATCACTAGACCATGTTTTACTATATGGTCCTCCAGGACTAGGTAAAACCACCCTTGCACATATTATTGCAAATGAACTTGGTGTAAATATCAAAACTGCAAGTGGACCTGCGATTGAAAAAAGTGGTGATTTAGCAGCTATATTATCAACTTTAGAGCCAGGTGATGTTTTATTTATTGATGAAATACATAGGATGCCACGATTTGTAGAAGAAATACTATATCCCGCAATGGAAGATTTTCAGTTAGATATAATTATCGGAAATGATGGAAATAGTAAGAGTATTAAAATAAATTTGCCGCCATTTACACTTGTTGGTGCAACTACTAGAAGTGGGGATCTATCTAGTCCACTAAGAGATAGATTTGGCATAATTTGTAAACTAAATTACTATACCAATGAAGAGCTTGCTTCTATTGTTAAGAGAACTAGTAGAATAATGGGGGTTAGTATCGATGATGATGCTGCACTAGAATTAGCAAAGCGCTCTAGAAAAACTCCTCGTATTGCTAATAGATTATATAAGCGAGTTAGAGACTTTGCTTTAGTTGCTAAAGATGAAAAGATTACTTTAGATATCACCAAAAAAGCGCTAGATCGCTTAAAAGTAGATAACTATGGACTTGATGAAATTGATATTGAGTATTTAAGTAGCTTAATACAAAAGTTTAATGGTGGCCCAGTTGGACTAGAAACTATTGCTACAAGTATTGGTGAAGAAGTAACTACAGTTGAAGATGTAGTAGAACCATTCTTATTACAAGAAGGATTCATTAAAAGGACAAGAAGTGGTCGTATTGCAACAGAAAAGTCTTATGCTCACTTAGGAATAAATCACTCATATACATTATTTGATACAGTGGAGAATAACGAATGATTATATTAGATGGAAAAAAATATAGAGATGAACTATTAGAAAGATATAAGGAAACTATTAGCAAAGAAAAGTTATCATTAGGTTTAAGTATTATACTTATAGGCAATAATTCTGCAAGTGAAGTTTATGTAAAAAATAAAGTTAAATATTCAACATACGTTGGAATAAATACGCAGATTCATAGATTGAGTGAAGATGTTACCTTACAAGAAGTATTAAAATTAATTGATAAATTAAATAGTGATAGCTCTATTAACGGCATTATTTTACAAAGTCCCGTTCCACATCATATTGATTTTGATAGTTGTATTGCAGCAATTAGTCCAAAGAAGGATGTTGATGGTATATCTGCCTCGAATATTTTTTCCCTTTATCAGAATAAAAAGACAATATTGCCATGCACAGTTAAAGGAATAATCAAACTATTAGAGCATTATAACATAGATATAGAAGGTAAAAATATTACTATAATAGGTAGAAGTGAAATTGTTGGTAAACCACTAGCTTTGGCACTTAATAATAGAAACGCTACGGTAACTTTATGTCATTCTAAAACAAAAAATATTAAGGATATTACTAGTAAAGCAGACATATTGATTAGCGCAGTTGGAAAAGCCAATTTTATAACTAATGATATGGTTAAAGAAGGATTTATTGGAATAGATGTTGGAATAAACCATATTAATGGCAGATTATATGGTGATTTTAACTACGAAGAAGTTAAAGATTTAGCATCATATATTACACCAGTACCAGGTGGAGTAGGTCCAATGACAATTGCAATGATTATAGATAATTTAATTGAACTAAAAAGAATGGAGTAACAACATGGATAAAATATTAAAGGAAGCACTAGAAAAAGAGAAAAGAAGACAACAAGAGAATATAGAATTAATAGCCAGTGAAAACTATGTTTCTAAAGACGTATTAAAACTACAAGGCAGTATTCTTACAAATAAGTATGCTGAAGGATATCCTGGTAAAAGATATTATGGTGGATGTGAAAATGTGGACATTTTTGAAACAGCTGCTATTGAATATGCTAAAAAACTATTTAAATGTAAATACGCCAATGTACAAGCCCACTCTGGATCTAGTGCTAATATGGCAGTATATCGTTCGCTTCTAGAAAAAGGCGATACCGTAATGGGCTTGAATCTTTCTTGTGGAGGACACTTATCACATGGATTTAAAGCGAGCTTTAGCGGGATGGACTATAATATTGTTAGTTATGGTGTTGATAAAGAAGCAAGTTTAATTGATTATGAT
>CACYEG010000101.1 GCA_902773365.1 uncultured Erysipelotrichaceae bacterium | reverse complement strand
TTAGGTGAAGGAGGATTAATTATGATTCAACAAGAAAGTCGTTTAAAAGTTGCTGATAACTCTGGTGCAAGAGAACTACTAGTTATTCGTGTATCAGGCGGAAGCAAAGTTAAGACGGGAAATGTCGGTGACATAGTTGTTGGTACAGTTAAAAATGCCACACCTAATGGAACTGTACAAAAAAGCAAGGTAGTTAAAGCAGTTATAGTTAGAACTACTTTTGGTGTAAGAAGAGAGGATGGATCTTATATTAAGTTTGATGACAATGCTTGCGTTTTAGTCAAAGATGATAAGAGTCCTATCGGAACACGTGTTTTTGGTCCTGTAGCTAGAGAAATCCGTGATAAAGGATTTACTAAAATTGCATCTTTAGCTAAGGAAGTACTATAGGAGGATATTATGAACTTAAAAGTAGGAGACAAAGTAGTAATAATAGCCGGAACTAGCAAAGGAAAAGAAGGAAAGATAACAAAGACTCTAAAGAAAGAAAATAGAGTAATAGTAGAAGGATGCAACATCGTTAAGAAACATAGAAAAGGAAATGGTCAAGAAAGTGGTGGAATCTTAGAACAAGAAGCACCAATTCATGCCTCAAATGTAATGTTAATCGATCCTAAGACAAAAAAGAGAACTAGAATCGGTCATACTATTGAAAATGATAAAAAAGTAAGAATCGCTAAGAAATCTAGCGAAAAGATTGATTAGTGGAAGGAGGAAATAGATTATGAACCGCCTAAAAGAAAAATATACAAATGAAATCGTTCCATCTTTAATGAAAAAACATAATTATAAAACAGTTATGGAAGTTCCTAAATTAGAAAAGATCGTTGTTAATATGGGCGTTGGTGATGCTACTGCAAATGCAAAATTAATGGAAGCTGCTGTTAATGACCTAAGCGTTATTACTGGACAAAAACCCGTTATTACAAAAGCAAAGAAGTCAATAGCTGGATTTAAGATCAGAGAAGGACAAGAGATTGGATGTAAAGTTACTCTAAGAGGAGAAAAAATGTATAACTTCTTGGATAAACTAATTTCAATCGGGTTACCAAGAGTTCGTGATTTTAGAGGTGTTTCACCAAAGGCTTTTGATGGACGTGGTAACTATACATTAGGAATTAAAGAACAATTAATATTTTCTGAAATAGAATTTGATGATGTTGTAAAAGTTCGTGGAATGGACATCGTTCTAGTAACGACTGCTAAGTCTAACGAAGAAGCATTAGATTTATTAACAGAATTAGGAATTCCTTTTAGAAAGTAATTGGAGGGTAAATAATGGCAAGAAAAAGTATGATTGTAAAAGCTAATCGTAAACAAAAATTTAAAGTACGCGAATACACTCGTTGCAAAAGATGTGGAAGACCACATGCTGTTATGAGCAAATTTGGATTATGCCGTATTTGCTTTAGAGAATTAGCTTATAAAGGACAAATACCAGGTGTTCAGAAGTCAAGCTGGTAATTAGGAAGGAGGATTTTATTATGGCTGTAGTAACAGATACAATTGCTGATATGTTAACACGTATCCGTAATGCAAGTTCAATGGGTTATACTGAAGTAACCGTTCCTGCTTCTAATTTAAAAGAGGATATAGCTAGGATCCTAAAAGAAGAAGGATTTATAAAGGATTATAAAGTAAAAAGTGAAGATAACAAGAAGAGTCTTGAATTAACACTTAAATATGGAAATAAAAAAGAAAGAGTAATTACTGGATTAAAACGTATTTCTAAACCAGGTTTAAGAGTTTATGTTAAGAGTGATGAAGTTCCAAGAGTTCTTAATGGACTAGGAATCGCAATCATTTCTACTTCAAAAGGTTTAATGACTGATAAAGAAGCACGTAAGCAAAATCTTGGTGGAGAAGTATTGGCTTATATTTGGTAATCTAAAGTGTAAGGAGGCCTTAAAAATGAGTCGTATAGGAAATAGAAAACTTGAAATACCTAGTGGTGTTGAAGTAAAAGAAGAAAATGGTTGCATTACAGTAAAAGGACCTAAAGGTGAACTTACTACTAAAATAGCTGATAATATTTCAGTTAAAGTAGATGGAAACACTTTAGAAGTACTAAGAGAAAGCGATAATTTTAAAGCTATTCATGGAACTATGAACGCTATAATCAGTAATATGATTAAAGGTGTACATGAAGGATATACTAAAGAACTAGAAATAGTTGGTGTAGGTTATCGTTTTAGCCAAAAAGGTAATGTACTAGTTATTAATGCTGGATATAGTAATCCAGTAGAAGTAGCAATTCCAGAAGGATTATCTATCGAATTACCTAGTAATACAGAACTTACTATTAAGGGTATCGAAAAGGATAGAGTTGGAGAATTTGCTGCAAAAGTTAGAAAAGTTAGAGAACCAGAACCTTACAAAGGAAAAGGTATTCGTTATAAAGACGAACACATTATTCGTAAGGAAGGAAAGAAAGCT
>CACYEG010000100.1 GCA_902773365.1 uncultured Erysipelotrichaceae bacterium | reverse complement strand
TTATAAAATAGCGTTAATGATTACTATAATGAAACCTACTATTAAACCAGTATACACTGGTTTTTTTAAATTATAGGATAGTGCTTCGGGTAATATCTTTTCAATAGATATACTTGTCATAATACCTGCAACAAATACTAGTAAAAACCCTATCATTTCATTAGTAATATATTTTTTTAAAATTAAAAAAGTTAGTACAGCGCCAATTGGTTCAGCTAAAGAGGATATAAAAGTTCTACTTAAAGATTTCCATTTATTTTTAGTTGCGTAGTATAATGGCACAGCAATACTGATGCCCTCAGGAATATTATGTAAGGCAATTGCAAGACATATAGATAGTCCTAGTTTAAAATCTTTATAAGTTGCCATAAATGTCAATATTCCTTCCGGTAAATTATGAATAATCAAAGCTATAAAGCTAAACATTCCAACTTTATAAAGACTACTCCCCTTCTCTTTTAGTATTTTTTTACTTATCAAGTAGACAAGTCCTACTCCAATAAAAAATACAGCGAAAACTAGTAAAAGAGAATAAATCGATTTAAGGCTACTAAGACATTTCATCGCTTCTGGAATTAAATCAAATATGCTAATACCTAGCATTACACTCATCGACAAAGAAAGTGAAAATGCAACAAACATTTTAGTATTTTTAATCGGCAGAAAAATAAATAAACTTCCTAACATAGTAGATAATCCTGCTATCGAGGAAAGCACAATTGACCAAAATAATTTCATATATATCGGTTAATTATATGTAAATAGTATTTATATTATAAACATTTTTAGGCATTTTTCTCTATCAATTTTTAATCCCTACTATATAAAAATGAAATTTAAATTCCCACTTATTGCCAGCATGATACAATGCTTTTTGTTCATAATATAATTAGGAGGTAAATTATGAATAATAAATCTAGAAATCAAGCACGTTCAAATGCAAGAAGTAATAGTTGTAACAACAATGCAAGAACTTCTTCAAATAGTGCAAAAAACAATGCTCGTGCTAATGCAAGAAAAAATTCTAACTCTAATTCTAATAGAGCTAGTGAAGAATAAAAGGGACGATGTCCTTTTTTAATTATCTCTAGGATTTAAATCATTATAGTCTTTCTTCAGTGTTTCGTTTGCAATGTGAGTATATATTTCAGTTGTAGAAACATCAGAGTGACCCAATAGTTCTTGAATAAATCTTATATCCGCTCCATTTTGAAGTAAGTGTGTTGCAAAGGAATGCCTTAAAGTATGGGGACTAATATTCTTGTTAATTCCCACCATTTTTGCACGTTTTTTAATCATCAAAAATACTGCTTGTCTTGTCAATGGCTTCCCATGATTATTTAAAAATAGATAGTCAGATTGTTGCTTTTTAATCATTGTAGGTCTAACTTCTTCTATATATTTTTTTAAATATTCACATGTAATATCATTCATTGGAACAATGCGTTCCTTAGACCCCTTCCCCATTACTTTAATTAAAGCATCATCAATACTAATATTTTCAAACTTTAAAGTAACTAATTCCGTTATTCTAAGACCAGTACTATATAATAGTTCTAAAATACACCTGTTTCTAAAGGAAAATGCATCGCTAGGTTCAAGTTCTAATAATTTATCTACTTCATCGATAGTTAAAACTTCAGGTAAATATTTACCAATTTTTGGACTGGTTATATTATCCATGGGATTTACTTTTATAGTATTTTTTTGAATTAAAAAATCATAAAATGCTCTTAAACTACTCATGGATCTAGCGAGTGTCTTATCACTTTTAGAACTAATGCTTCTAAAATAGGCACGTATGTCTTCACTACTAGCATTTAAAATGCTTTTATTTTTTAAAAATTTTTGAAATAATACACAATCCGTTTCATATGATTTTACCGTATTTATTGAATAATTTTTTACATATGTAAGATCGATTATAAAATCATTAATATAGTTCATGATTAACTCCTAATGTAATAATTATAACAAATAACCTGGAATTTGGCTATATTTTGTTTTATAATAGGTATGAGCGTGATGACTATGGAATTATTAGCGAATACATTGAGACCTACAAAATTAAAAGATATAATTGGGCAAACGCATCTTGTTGGACCTAATGCGGTTCTATCAAATTTAGTAAAGAATAAACATCTATTTTCTATGATACTTTGGGGAAAGCCTGGAACTGGTAAGACAAGTATCGCAAATGCAATTATAAATGAGCTAAAGTTGCCTTATAGAATGCTCAATGCAACAATCAATAATAAAACTGATTTTGATATAGTTATAGAGGAAGCTAAAATGGAAGGTGAAATGATACTCGTCATGGATGAGATTCATAGACTTAACAAAGACAAACAAGACTTACTTTTACCACATATTGAAAGCGGACTCATAACATTAATCGGTTTGACAACATCCAATCCATATTACTCTATTAATCCAGCGATTAGAAGCCGCGTTCAAATATTTGAACTTGCCGATTTAAGTGAAAGTGATATAAAAAAGGGAATAAAAAAAGCGATTAAGCATTTGCCAAACATTAAGATAAAAGAGGACGCCATCAGTTACATTTCAAAGCTTTCTAATGGAGATTTTAGAAACGCCTTAAATACTCTAGAAATGGCATACTATTCCTCGTCAAACTTTGTGGTAACTCTCGAGATTGTCCAAAAAATAAATGATAAGCCTATTCTATATACTGATAAAAATGGTAATGGTCATTATGAACTATTAAGTGCATTACAAAAATCAATTCGCGGTAGTGATGTCAATGCTTCGCTATATTACTTAGCGTTGCTTTTAGAGATTGGCGATTTAGATAGCATTTTTAGGCGCCTAACTGTCATCGCATATGAAGATATAGGTCTAGCCAATCCTGGTATCGGTCCTAAAATACATGCTGCTGTTGAATCAGTCAAACTAGTAGGTTTACCTGAAGGTAGGATTCCTCTGGCAGTCGTGGTTGTAGAAATGGCTTTATCTCCCAAGTCTAACAGCGCTTATATGGCATTAAATAGCGCTTTAGAGGATATTGCAAAAGGCAATGTAGGTGACATACCAGAAATTATAAAAGGACACTCTAATGATTATAAGTATCCCCATGACTATCCCAAATATTGGGTAAAGCAGCAGTATTTACCTGATAAATTAATTAATAGAGTTTATTATCATGCTAAAAATAATAAATATGAAGAAAATCTAAATAAAGTAGATACTGAAAGAAGAAATTAAAAACACTAATCGCTATTCTTGATTAGTGTTTTCTTCTTTAATATAATTCTCATTAATAGATTCATCTATATCTTTTAATATATTTTCGTTTACTTC
>CACYEG010000099.1 GCA_902773365.1 uncultured Erysipelotrichaceae bacterium | reverse complement strand
TCAGTCCCAGTGTGGCCGATCAACCTCTCAGTTCGGCTATGCATCGTCGCCTTGGTGGGCTATTATCCCGCCAACTAGCTAATGCACCGCAGGCCCATCCTCGAGCGAAGCTTTAAAGGCTCCTTTAATCCGTAGATCGTATTCGGTATTACTATCCGTTTCCAGATGATATCCCCAACTCAAGGGTAGGTAACCCACGTGTTACTCACCCGTTTGCCACTAGAGGGAAAATCCAAATCATGAGAAATCCAACTTTGTGCAAGCACTCAGAATTCAATCTCAATCAATGGGCCCTCTCGTTCGACTTGCATGTCTTAGGCATGCCGCAAGCGTTAATCCTGAGCCAGGATCAAACTCTCAATAAAAATAACTTTATAAAAAGTTAATTGTAAGTTTAATCTTAGCTACTCAATTAATTAATTGACATTTTACTCAGTTTTCAAAGATCATTTGCACAGCGCCTTGTTTAAGGCTTTTTTCGTTCGTGCATTAGTAATATATCAAATGAATTCTTGAATGTCAACACTTTTTTTCAAAAAAATTAATTTTTTTCAAAAAACGTCATTATTCTTTTAAAATCATATTTATTATTGACCATTTCTTATTTGATCATACAACTTTTCGTAGTGTTCTATGATTGATTTTTGAAAAGCTATTTGTTCACTTTTCTTAAGGCCTATTAGTTTATTTAGTTCATGCTGAATAATAGTTTCTAGTTCTTTTGAATAATTCATAGTATTTTTATGATATCTATATTCATTTCTATCTAGTACTTTAAATGCACCGTCTGGGAAAACACGCAAATCTAAATCATAGTCGATATATTTTATGACTCCATCATCAATTATATAAGGACTTGCGATATTGCAGTAGTAAAATAAACCCGTAGATTTAATTTGGCTTATAATGTTATACCAATCGTTTTTGTAGAAAAAAAGTATTGCAGGTTCTTTTGTGTAATAATGATGTGATTTTCCTTTATCATCAAACTCGTATATTTTTGTTTTATAATTGCCGCATACTATCATATCGTCTTTAATATCTAATACTGTTGCTTCATCACATGTCCTTCTAAGTGAACCGTCGTGTTTATAACAATGTATTTGTAGCTTGTCTCCAATTTTTATTTTTCTCACTCTAAAACATCTCGTTTCTCAAATGCATTATAACAAAAAAAAGATGTTTTACCTAGAACTTTCGTTTAAGTTAATCATCTTTTTCCTTTTTAACTATTATTATTCAAAGAATGTTTCATTTGATTTTCTTATTGCTTCTATGCCAGGAAGTGTTTCAGAGCCAATATATTCTAGGGTCGCTCCTCCGCCTGTGGATATAAAATCTAATTTATCTACATATCCAAATTTTTCTGCTGCACTTGCAGCGTCACCACCACCGACAATTTTTAAAGCTTTTGCTTGGCTAACCGCTTCGAATATTTCCTGTGTACCGTTAGAAAAATATTTTTTTTCATATACTCCGACTGTTCCATTTACAAATATTGTTTTACTAGTCAATATTATTCTTTTATAATTTTCGATAGCTTTTGGCCCGATATCTCCTATTACATCGTCTACTTCTATTTCATTTAAAGATTTTAACGTAACTTCTGTATTATACGAAGGTGTACAGATAACATCTTTGGGAAGCACTATTTTATCTTTGTACTCACTAATAATCATTTGGGCTTTTTCTATACTATTACTACTTGATAAACTTGCACCTATTTTATAACCTGCTGCTTTTAAAAATGTATTGGCAATTCCTCCACCTAGAAGTATATAATCTGCTTTTTCAATTAGGGAATAAATTAACTCAATTTTATCATCTAATTTTGCTCCCCCCATTATTACTATAAATGGATGCTTCGGATTATTAATAATTTTATCTAAATTCTTTATTTCTTTTTCTACTAAGAAACCTATTCTGCTAGGTAAATATTTTGCAATTCCCGTAACACTGGCATGTTCTCTATGCATGCTGCCAAATGCATCAAGCACAAAATAGTCGGCTAATCCTGCCCAATATAAAGATAATTGTACATCACAGCCGCTTTCTAATTTATCGTTTATATCGGCGAATCTAGTATTTTCAACCAATAATATTTCACCTGGACTTAACTGAGCTACAGCTTTATCTAGCTTGGCACCCATAAATTCATCACAAAAACTTATATTATATTTATTTATCGATTTTATATATTGGTATACTGGGTACAACGAATTCTTCTCTTTATCGCTTTCATTTTTAACTCTGCCAAAGTGAGATAATATTATTACTTTGTTCCCATTTTCAATCAAGTTATCGATGGTTTCAAAAGAAGAATCTATTTTTTTAGTACTTACGATTATATCATCAATTATACTTACGTTATAATCTACTCTTAATATTACTGTTTTATCTTTTATCGGATATTCTTTTAAACTTTTAACCATATTAACACATCCTTAATTTATTATTCGATTTTTCATATTAATTATACAAAAAAAAGATTAAGTAATCAAACCTAATCTTCTAGTAATGAATTTACTTCTACTACTTCGTATGAATTCTCATAATATTTCATTGCTTTATTAACTAAACCAATCCAATGTGAACTAGCAACCTTTTCACCGTATTCGTTAAATGTTGGGCAATATACGCGTCCTATTTTTTCTTTAGTATCTAACCCTTTGCTATAATAGTTATTTGATAAAAGTCTCACATATGATAAAACGCCATATTCGATTGTCTTATGCCTAATAAGTCCCTTTGAGCTCATACCCCCATAAATGTTATTATATCTTAACATATATTTAACTTTATAATATCCACTTTCTGCTGCACCTATACTTACCGCTGTTAAATAGTCGACATTATCATATATCTTAGTAAAATATTTTATTAAGTCGACAACATATTCGCTATTTCCTTCGTATGGTACATATTTATTGTTAACTAATGATGGGTTGTTCTTAGCCAAAATCAAAAGATATTCAATTAATCCTTTTTCGAAAGAGCCATAATCTATTAGTTCCCCATTATTATTCTTTATTTGACCAATGTTGTTGATCATTATTTTATTAGACTTGTTAACTTCTATCAAGTTTTCAACAACCGTATTTTTATCGATACCTACAGTTTTACTTAAAAACTCTACAGTAGCATTTTCTTTACTTAAATAACATCTGGTATCACAGTATTCATAATTTAAATCCATTAATACTACTTTGTGATTTAAACTTGCTTTGTTTTCTTCCTTAGTATGTATAAACCCTGTACCAAATTGTAATGGTAAGAGTAGTGTTACAGTTAAAACTGCATTTCTTATGACCCTATTAGTCATAATACTTTTCATAATCGTCCAAACCTCCCTGTAAGAACGGGGCATACTATACCACAATATATGTAAAAAGTCAAATTTGATGTATAAAAAACCAGAAAAACTGGTTTACTTTAAGCTTAGATAATATTTTATTGTTCTAATCATTTGCATTGAATATCCGTACTCATTATCGTACCATGCGACTACTTTTACCATCTGATTTTTACCATCATTTATTACTTCGGTAAGTAGTCCGTCGACTAATGCTCCTGTAGGATTTCCAACTATATCGCTAGAGACAATAGGATCCATCGTAAATTTTAAGCTTTCACTTTGATTATTCTTTAATAAATCATTTATTTCTTCTACAGTAGTCATTTTATTTAGGACAAGTGATAAATCTATCATTGATCCGTCACTTACAGGTACTCTAAGTGCGTTGCCTGACATCTTACCTTCGAGTGACGGAATTACTTTTCCTATTGCACTAGCGGCACCAGTGCTAGTTGGAATTATATTAGCAGCACATGCCCTACCTCTACGAGACATCATTCCTTTTTTATGGTGGACATCTAAGTTAACTTGGTCGTTAGTGTAGGCGTGAACTGTAGTCATAAATCCCATTTTAATTCCAAACTCTTTGTCTAGTACATTCAAAACTGGGGCTAAACAATTGGTAGTACAACTTGCAGCACTAATTACTTCCTCTTGGCCTGTAAGTGTGTTTTCGTTAACTCCATACACGATTGTTTTCATTTCCCCTTTTCCTGGGGCACTAATAATTACACATTTAGCACCGGCTTGTATATGTTTTTTTGCATCTTCTAATTTAGTATATGCTCCAGTGCATTCCACTACCATATCGACCTCTAATTCAGCCCAAGGAAGATTTAAAGCATCTGCTTCTGAAAAAACTTTAATGCGTTTTCCTTCACATTTGATATAGTCTTCTCCAAATTCAATAGAGCCATCATACCTTCCATGTACAGTATCATATTTTAATAGATAGGCTAGCTCGTCTGGGCTAGAAAAGTCGTTTACTGCAACTATTTCAATATCGTCTTCCTTAATTAATTCTTTAAAAACGATTCTGCCAATACGTCCTAAACCATTTATTGCAATTTTTTTCATATATCCTCATTTCTATTTTTCGTATATGCTTCCACCTATAAATTCCCTTAGTACATTATCTTCTTTAACATATTCGCTACTTATCGGATAAAACATTCTAAGTAACCCAAGAAGTCTTCTAGCTTCTTCATAGTATACTGAATCAAGCTGCACACTATACAATAATGGCTCTGCAAATACCCGTAGTATTCCCATTTCATAGGCATGCGCAGTATTTAGTACAGCATCTATATCTAATGTGTAAGGAAATATGTAGTTTTCTTCGCCTTTTCTCACATTTTTCCACTCTTCCAGTGCGACTTCTACAGTCTTTCCTCTCATTCTATTATCTCTTACTATTCTTCTTATGAGTCTCATATCAGTTGTCGATAAGTGGTTATGTCTATCTAAAGCTAGTGGAGTAAATGGGCATATCAATATTTTGTACTTATTTTCTCTTTTTATGCTTTTTGTAAATAAATCATTTAAACAGTGAATGCCTTCAATCAATAGCACATCATTTTCATGTAGCTTTATAGGATCTCTAACATATTCCTTTATTCCAGTTACAAAATTAAATTTAGGAACTACCACTTCTTCACCTTTTAACAATCTTTTCAAATGATCATTAAACAAAGTTAAGTCCATTGCTTCTATAGTATCAAAATCGTATTTCCCATTTTCGTCTTTTGGATTATCAATTCTCTCTTTAAAATAATCATCTGCGCTTATCATTATAGGATTTATACCAAATGTCTCTAAATATGTACATAGTTTATGTGTACTCGTTGTTTTACCTGAGCTACTTGGTCCCCCTAAAAGAATCAATTTTATAGCGCCTTTTTTCTTAACTATATCTTTTGCAATTGCATATAGTGATTCATCTAAAAATATATCGTTCATAGCAATAAATTTTTGAATACTACCACTCGATATTATTTTATTTAAATCACTCACATAGCAGGTGTTACTGGCGACTGACCATCTGGTGTATTTGAGGAGTTCTGCATAAATTTTTTCGTTATACTCCCATTTTGGCAAACTGCTAGATGAATCACATCTAGGGTAAAGTAACACTATAGAATTGCTATCAATCTTTTTAATATCAAAAACGCTTAGTTCTCCAGTATTAAAAGGCATAGGGCTATAAAAAAAGTTATAATTGTGATTTATCTCAAATAGTTCCACATATCTATTTGGTATATTGTGAATATTTTCTCGTTTCTCATCCTCATCTGTAGATAAATAATACTTAATCGCATCTTCTCTTTTAGTAATGCACTTTTTAATTGGATAATCATAATCTACGATTTCTTGCATTTTTGCTTTAAGCGATAATACATCATCATCGCTTAATTTTTTGTCAACTTTTGCATAAATGCCTTTGTCCAGCGAATATTTGAAACTGACTTCTTTTTTCCATAGTGTTTTTGCAGCAATTATTAGAATAAACTTTAATCCTGCCTGATACATTTTATTACCAACAGGATCTCTATAGTCAAAAAATTCAACTTTAGTGTCCTCGTATAGTTTAGTACTCAAATCGACTACAAGTGTACCAATTTTAGCACCAATAACACTCTTCCCTGTTATTTTTTTATAATCATTTTTGGTTTCGTATAAAGGCGTTCCAGAAGGAAAACTTAGGCTAGAAAGCCCATTTATATTCACATTTATTTTATTTCCCATATTTATCTTCCTTACTATATCAATCTTATCATATTTTATGAATTATTTCCATTAATTTTGCTTGTTTGTATTTATAATGCGATTATACACTTCATTAATTTTTCTAAAATGGTGATTGATATAGGATTTTGTAACCTTTTTATCGATTTCTTTACTAATAATATCAGAAAGAGCCTGAAAACTCATTTCAGGATATTTAAGTCTATAGTCACACACTTGTACTGTTTTTTCATCTAATAAAGAATAATAATCGTTTTCTTTTAAAAACTTGATAATTTCTAACTGGCGATCAGAAGTTTTAAGTGACTTTTCATAGTTAGCTTGTTCACAATTATTGAGTCTATTAACCATGTTCTTATGGTCTCTATAGATTCTAATATCTTCAAAATAAAATAATGAATTAATAGCACCAAGCAGCTTTAAAAAATCACTTATTTCTTCACTTGCTTTTAAATAAAGCATGTAACCCTTTCCTCGTTTTATTATTTTAAAATTGTAGTCAAGTCTCGCCAATATTTTTTTTAAGAAAAGTGCTTTCTCTTCATCGGGAAAAATCATTTCAAGATGATATTGGTTCTTCTTTGGATCATTAACACTACCAGAAGCCAAAAAAGCTCCTTTAATAAATGAATTCAATTCTTCTCTATCGGAATTTTCAAGCCCCATCAATTCTCTTGAGAATATATCTTTGGAATCAGGCACTTCAAATATAAAAAGGCGTTTAACTATAAACTTTTTTTGTATTCTAACAGTAATATTTACGTTTAATCTAAAACTATATTTAAGTGTCTTGACTATTTTTTTAGCTATACTCATGTTTTCAAGAGATAAAATTGTGCTGTTTCCATTATAATCTGCATTCATAAATATATATCCGAGCAACAAATATCTATTTTCTATTTCATTTAATAACGATTCGGAAATTTCGTTTTTTACCTGTGCAGAAAATGTCATAATTCTCACCTACATTTGATTATATCATAATTAACATTCAAAAAAAATAAAACTCGATTTAACGAGTTTTATTAAATTAATAACATAACAGCTATTAAAATGATTACTGCAAGTAGCATTGCCAAAGCAAATTTCCAAATATATTTTAACCAGTCTTTATATGAAATATTCATATAAGCAAGACCTATCATTAGTATTGCACTAGAAGGTGCAACAAAACTAATTAGACCAAATGCAGATTGGAAAATAATTGAAAGTGCATTAACATGTTCTGCATATGTTGTAGCAAAATATGCTCCTGATAGATTAGCAACATATTGCATTTCAACACCAAATAAAGATGTAATGAATGCACTAATTGAAGCTAATAATACATTGAATCCTTTAGCAAGTCCACATATCCAGTCGACAATTACCGGAATTACTGGGAACATAACTGAGAATATTAGTATAGCATAAACAGAAAGTAATACTACCAATACATATGAAATTTTCTTAAATCCTTCACCGAAAGATTCGATTATTTCATCAAATTTAACCTTACCAAACCAATGAATTAAAAGTATTATGAATAATAATACAAATTGGATAGTAAAGATGTCCCATGAACCAAATTCAACGAATGTGCCAATTAAATATGAGAAAATTGGAACGCCAAATATTGTAATATTGTTTACCCATTTTGTAGCATTTGCAAATGCTGTAACATTCCATGTTGTCCATGGTAAGTAAGCAAGTATTATAACAACTGCTAATAGACAAAGACAGACAATATATGGCCATACTCTAGCACTTTTGCCAGATTTATATGATTCAACTTCAAATTTATCATATTCTTCAAATGCCTTGTCGCTCTTATTCTTCTTCATGTTTAGTAATATAAAGAGTAGCATCAATCCAAGAGCTACAACAAATAATATAACTCTATACCAAATACTAACTGCACCAAACACTTCATTTAAGACGCCAGCAACTTTTTGGCTGTAAACACTACCAATTGTACCAACTAATAGTGCTCCAAACGTTGCAGAAAAAGCAGCTAACTTGTTTATCTTTAATCTGTTCATAACAGAAATAATAAATGGAATAAATACCAATAATGGAAAATATTCGCTAGTTAAACTACACAACGCAGAAAGCACTACGGTAGTAAGTACTACAAATAATGTCTCGTGTCCTTTGAGTTTCTTGCTAATGTTTTTAACTAAAGTTTGATAACCAGATACTCTAGATAGTATTTGATAAAATCCAGCAAGTACAACCAAGAAAGTAACTAGTACGGTAAAGTAGTAGATACCAAGAAGTCCATATTGCATGAAATTAGTTAAACCAACTCTTGTTATTTTTTCCTTTACTACTTCAGTTCCAGTAAAGTATCCATAAGGTATTAACCAAGTTAATATAACGGATAGCAATACTAGAATTCCAGCAACTTTAATTAAATCATATTTTTCAAAAAATCTTTTCATAACCCTCCTCCTACATTCAAATTATAACATAAACTATAGATAAAATACAATGAATATTCTATTTTTTGGCAATTTATTTATACTTGAACACCAAATAATTTTACCGTATAATATTGAATAATAAAATCGGATACGCTAGAAAGGATAGTATCTGATTAGCACCAGACCCTAGGGGTGACGAGGAAGATAGTTGTCGAATATTCGGTGGATGCTATCTCGGACGAGCAGTTCGTTAGGTATTTTATGAAAAAATAAAAATAAAATTATAACAAGTAAGTACCACTGCAAAAATAAAGAAGGATGTGATAATATGTGCGGCATCGTCGGTTATATCGGTAAGCCACACAGTGCAACCGAAGTACTACTTTCGGGATTAACAAATTTAGAATATAGAGGTTATGACTCTGCGGGAATCGCAAGAGTATATAATAACGAGGTTGAGATAATCCGTTCATGTGGTCCAATAATCAACCTTAAAAATAAAGTTGACTATAAAAAAAGCAACATAGGTATAGGACATACTAGATGGGCAACTCATGGTGCTCCATCGGTTGAAAATTCTCACCCTCATAAGGTCGGAAAAACAACAATAGTACATAACGGAATAATTGAAAACTATTTAGAGCTTAAAAATAATTTAAAAAGTTTATATGAATTTAAATCAGATACAGACACAGAAGTCGCTTGTGCACTACTGGATAAGCTCTATAACGAAGAAAAAAACATGCTAGAAGCTATAAAAAAGTTTCAGAGTATAGTTCGTGGAAGCTACGCTATTGCAGCACTATCAGACGACGAATTAGATACCATTTATGTCATTAAACATATGAGTCCATTGATTATCGGCGTTGGAGAAAACGAAACATTTATTGCAAGCGATGTTCCGGCAATACTTGAGTATACTAAAAAATACGTCGTATTAAATGATGGAGATTATGCAAAAATAACAACTAATGGCTTTACTGTGTTTGATAGTATTGGCAATAAAAAAGAATATGAAATAAAAACATTCAGTCTAGATGCTTCAGCAATTGGCAAGAATGGTTATGAGCACTTCATGTTAAAGGAAATTAATGAAGAACCAGAGATTGCTAAAAAACTCATCAACAAATACATAGATAACAATGAAATAAAAAAACTTCCTAGTCTAAAGGATAGTAAAAATGTTACTATAGTTGCATGCGGAAGTGCAATGCATGCTGGACTCATAGGAAAATATTTAATTGAAAAAAATGAAAATATTCCTGTATCTGTAGAAATTGCCAGTGAATTTAGGTATAAAAAGCTATTTATAGATAAAGAATCTCTTGTAATAGTAATTTCACAATCAGGCGAAACAGCAGATACCCTAGCAGCAGTTAAAAGTGCTAAAGAGAAAGGCGCTAAAACATTAGGAATCGTCAATGTTGTAGAAAGCTCCATTGCAAGAGAAGTAGATGATGTTATATACACGGAAGCAGGCAGTGAAATTGCAGTTGCCACAACAAAGGCATACTTTGCCCAAGTACTTATGCTTATGTTCTTATCTTTAAAGGGCAAAAAATTAAATATCGATGAATTTAAGTCTGCACATTTGGATATCGATAAACTTATCCACAAAGATGAAGTATACGATAAAATTGCCAATATAATTAAAGATCAAAATGATGTCTATTTTATTGGTAGACAAATAGATTATAGCTTATGTATGGAAGGTTCTTTAAAGCTTAAAGAAATTTCCTACTTACATAGCGAAGCATATGCAGCTGGAGAACTAAAGCATGGTTCTATTGCCCTTATAAGTGATGGTACTCC
>CACYEG010000098.1 GCA_902773365.1 uncultured Erysipelotrichaceae bacterium | reverse complement strand
ATGTCTTCGACATTTGTATAAAAAAAGAAAAAATATAAGGTTTTTGTATTTTCTTATATCTTTTCCCAATAATTATTTGACACTAACGAGAGATACTTTGAAAATTGTTACAAAATATTCACACGATTTGACATAGCAAATGCGGTGTGTTAGATTAACTAATCGGGAACATTTAGTGTTGGGTGTCTACCTCCACTCTAACAGGAAGGAGGTTCGAGAGATTTGAAAAAACGCGAATACAACATAAGGTTGCTTCGCTATACATCACTCATTTTACTACTCATTACCATTTTGGTTTTAGTAATAAAAAAATGGCACTTAAGCCATAAGGCCTAAATGTCTACTCAAATATCTTTAGGTAGACATTCAACGTATCGAACTGAATGTTCCCTTTTTTATTATATTCAGGATTCTCCTGACAATTACATAGTATCATAAAGTTATATTTTTATCAAGCTAGTATTTCGCCATTGCTCTACATATTTTAAACTAACAGGCGTATATTTTATTAGGTGACTTATATGTTTACAATATTACTTTCTATCATAAAAGGAATGTGCCTCTTTTTAGGCTCCTACTCTATTAATGTTTTTCCAGATCCACTATCTCAAGAAGAGGAGCAAATATGTATCGATAGGATGCTTAAAGGTGATAAATCTGCAAGAGATAAACTAATAGAACACAACTTGAGGCTTGTCGCACATATAGTCAAAAAGTTCGATCCAAAAGGAAGCGAACAAGATGATTTAATTAGTATTGGTACAATTGGATTAATTAAAGGAATAGATTCATATGATTCTGATAAAAACACTAGAATTACTACATATGCTGCTAGGTGTATACAAAATGAAATACTCATGTATTATAGGAGTACTAAAAAGGAGAATGCTGATGTCAGTTTAAATGATTCTATTGGCTATGATAAAGAAGGCAACGAAATAAACTTAATAGATGTATTAAAAGACCAATCTCCAGATATAGCTGATTCTATTCATGAACAAGACTTAATAGATAAACTTCTTAAAAAATTAAAAGTACTATCTTCAAGAGAAAAGAAAATTATAGAAAAAAGATATGGTTTAAATAATACGAAAGAAATGACACAAAAAGAGATATCTAAAGAAATGAAGATATCTCGTAGTTATGTTTCTAGAATAGAAAAAAGAGCTCTTATCAAAATCATGAAAGAGTTCTTAAAAGATAGATGACTATACTATTAATTAGTTCATTTTCACCACTTTTTATCGTTTGATGATAATTTCTGGTGAAAATCAAACGTTTTTGGGTGTGGTTAACTCATTTTCCTTGCATAAAAAAACTCTTATCAAAATTATGAAAGAGTTCTTAAAAGATAAGATTTCTTGTTCTTTTAATTTTTATTGATAACCTCATGTACCTTTTTAATAAGTTCATCTTTTTTATCTAGAAGATATAAACCATTAATTGTCCCTAATTTATTGCCACTTTTAAATATTAAGAGTGCAGGCAATTCGCTCATATCGTATTCATCTAATGGCTTATCACTTTCAACTTTATAGAATTCAGTATCTTTTGGTAAATCTTTAGTAATATCCTTAATAGGAACAGATTGTAATAGACAACTAGTATCATCTGGATTAAATACCTCTACGATTGTAATACAATCTCTTATTTTTTTATCTTCTATTTCATCTACTTTTATATTAAATACTGGTGACAATGAAGGACCAGTTCCATATCTATCAACAAATAAATCTTTCATACTTCTAGGGTCATCATCAATTTGCTTTTTTATTTTATCATAATCTTCTTTTGTTTTTGCAACCATGATTGCTCCAGTTGGACATTCTTTTTCACATGCACCACAAGAGATACATTTATCATTATCAATTACTATTGTCTTTCTCTCTAAATCATATGTAAGAGCGCCGGTTGGACAAACGTCTACCCCTCCACAATATTTTGAATTATCACAAATTTTAAAATTTATTAATACTGCCATTAATTTTTTCCTTTCTTTCTCAAAATATTTACAACACTTTCAAGTCTTTTAATAAATATATCTATCTCTTCTTTCGTATTATATTTACTTAAACTTATTCTAATCGGACTATAATCATTCAAATTAGCATTACATGCAACTAATACATGTGATGGCTCAGCTAGTACTGAGTTACAAGCAGAACCCGTTGATACATATATGTTAAATGATTCAAGCAACAGCATTAGTTCATTAGGATTTACTCCTTTAAATGCAATACTAGAAGTATTTGATAATCTATTATCTTTATCACCATATATTTTCACATTAGGTATTCTATTAATTATCTCAGATTCTAGATAATCCCTTAAATTTTCAATTGTTTTATTAATGGTATAATTATCATCTAATATATCTTTTACTGCGGCACCAAGTCCGACAATGTATGCCGCATTTTCAGTTCCACCTCTTCTATTTGTTTCTTGATGACCAAATATGAGTGGTACTAATGGAGTACCTTCTTTTATATATAATACTCCAATTCCTTTGGGTGCATGTATTTTATGACCAGAAAATGATAAAGTGTTAACGTTAATTTCCTTAACATCAACCTTTATTTTTCCTATCGCTTGGACTGCATCAGTATGAAATAATATTCCATGTGATGCTGCTAAATTGCTTATTTCCTCTACTGGATAGATGTTACCGATTTCATTGTTAGCCATCATCACTGTAATAAGTAAAGTATCTTCTCTAATAGCACTTTCAATATCAGAAACATTTATTCTTCCACTATTATCTACAGGTATATATGTAATACTATACCCAATACTCTCTAAATATTTTAGAGTCTCTAAGATAGAAGCATGCTCTACAGAAGTAGATATAATGTGTCTCTTATTTGGATTAGATCTTACTGCACTCATAATAGCAGTAGTATTCGATTCACTTGCGCAACTTGTAAAAATTATTTCACTAGGGTTTGCATTTAATAGTTTAGCTATATTCCTTCTAGATTTTTCTATTTCTTCTTTAACGCTAGAACCAAAGGAATATATACTGCTAGGGTTACCATAAGTATCGTTAAGGTAAGGTAACATTGTATTAAAAACAGATTCACTAACTTTTGTTGTTGCATTATTATCTAAATAAATTTTGGAATTCAATATTTCACCTCCAAAATCACTTTACTAATCAAATTATATAAAAGATAATAAAATAAATCAACCTTTATAAAAACGAGTTGTACCTAACTCGTCATTTAATAATATATTACATACTTGGTTTTTTCTGTTTAAGTTTAGCAATAATTTCCCTATTTATTGCAGTTGCAATACTAATACATGTATTCATATCAAAGCTATAGCCGAACCATTCTTTAGTTTCTCTTTGTACTTGTTCAGCTGTGATTTCATCAATTGCTTCACTATCTATATTTTTGGCTTTTGTTGTGAGCATATCTATTTTAATATTAATATATTTTGATTTTTTTAGTTGTTCTTCCATTAAAATAGTTCCTTTCTTACTCATCTTATATATTATCACTTTTTTAATTATTCTATCTCAACTTAACACTACATTTATAATCTATGCACTTGATAACTAAATCATCTTGTATGTACTCTTTAGTAACGGGATTAACTGTACTTGTTAGATATCCTGACTTTACGAGAAAACCGAAAGTAGTTTCTTCTCCTTCACATATTTTATCTAAAAAGCAACTCTTGGCACTTTCAGTTAACTTTTTTTCTAGTACAGTATACTCCGCATCGATATGGTTATCGTATACCCT
>CACYEG010000097.1 GCA_902773365.1 uncultured Erysipelotrichaceae bacterium | reverse complement strand
TATGCTTCAAGAAGCAGTAGATACGCTGTTCGATAACGGTAGACGTGGTAGAAGTGTATCAGGTGCTGGTAATAGAGCGTTAAAAAGTTTATCTAGCATGTTAAAAGGTAAACAGGGTAGATTCCGCCAAAATCTATTGGGTAAACGTGTCGATTATTCAGGACGTAGCGTTATTGCAGTCGGTCCTAATTTAAAAATTTATCAATGTGGCGTACCAAAAGATATGGCACTTGAATTATTCAAACCACACGTAATACACGAATTAGTTGAAAGAGGTTTAGCTCATAATATTAAAGGAGCTAAGAGGCTAATTGATGCAAAAGACGAGTGCGTTTGGGATATCGTAGAAGATGTCATTAGAGAGCATCCAGTATTATTAAACCGTGCTCCAACTCTACATAGACTATCAATTCAAGCTTTCGAACCAGTATTAATTGGTGGTAAAGCAATCAGATTACACCCAATGGTATGTTCTGGATTTAACGCCGACTTCGATGGTGACCAAATGGCTATTCACGTACCTCTTTCTGAAGAAGCCCAAGCGGAAGCTAGGGTGCTAATGCTTGCAAGCAATAATATCTTGAAGCCAAGTGATGGAACGCCAGTAGTTACCCCAGGGCAAGATATGATTATCGGTAACTACTATATTACTATGGAAGAAAAAGGCTTACCTAATGAAGGTAAAGCATATAGAAATTCTAATGAAGCGCTTATGGCTTACGAAAGAAGAGAAATAACTCTTCAAACTCGTATAGTTGTACCAGTTGATTCATTTAAACATAAGTTATTTACTGAGGACCAAAGAGGTAAGTATTTAGTTACTACTCCTGGTAAGATTATGTTTAACGAAATATTACCAGATTCATATCCTTATGTAAATGAACCAAGTAAAGCCAATATTGAAGGTATAACACCTGATATATATTTCTTAGCTCCAGGTACTGATATAGTTAAAGCTGTTAGCGAACTACCTCTTGCCGAGCCATTTAATAAGAAACATTTAAAATTGCTCATTGCACAAGTTTACGATAGATATAAAACCACTGAAACGAGTGTTTTCTTGGATAACTTAAAAGACTTAGGATTTAAGTATTCGACTATCGCTGGGCTTACGATTTCTATTTCAGATATCGTTACTAGCCAACATAAATCTGAATATGTACAAGCTGGTCAAGAAAAAGTTGACAAAATTAACAAACAATTTAGTCGTGGTCTTATCACTGATAAAGAACGTCATGACCAAGTGTGTGATGTTTGGTTAGATGTTACTAAACAAGTTGGTGCAGAATTATCTGGCTATGCCAAAACCGATTTAAAGAATCCAGTATTTATAATGAAAAATTCTGGTGCGCGTGGTTCTGACTCTAACTTTAACCAGATGAGTGGTATGCGTGGACTTATGGCTAAGCCAAATGGTGAATCACTAGAAATACCTATTACTGCAAACTTCCGTGAAGGATTATCAGTTTCAGAGTTCTTCCTATCGAGCCATGGTGCAAGAAAAGGTAACGCTGATACGGCACTTAAGACAGCTAACTCTGGTTATTTGACAAGACGTTTAGTAGATGTTGTACAAGACATTATTGTAAAAGAAGAAGATTGTGGTTCTATCGCAGGACTAAAGGTTTCAGAAGTAACTGATGCGAAAAGTGGCTCTGTAGTTGAAAGCCTTTATGATAGAATTGTTGGAAGATTTACCGCTAAAAAAGTAATAGATCCAACTACAAAGGCAGTAATCGTCGATAAAGGTGAAGAAATCACGGAGTTTATTGCTAGAAAAATTGAAAAAGCTGGCATTAAATCAGTTGAAATTAGAAGTATTTTAACTTGTAAGTGTCCAAACGGAGTTTGTGCTAAGTGTTATGGTAGAAACTTAGCAACTGGCTTAAAAGTTGAAGTAGGTGAGGCTGTCGGAATAATGGCTGCTCAATCTATCGGTGAACCTGGTACACAGCTTACTATGCGTACATTCCACGAAGGTGGTGTAGCTGGTGCTGGAGATATTACCCAAGGTTTACCACGTGTTGAAGAACTATTTGAAGCACGTACTCCAAAAGGTAAAGCTACGATATCTGAAATTACTGGTAAAGTAACAGTAATAGAACAGGTAAACGGTAAATATAAAATTATAGTAGAAAATGACATTACTGCAAGAGAGCACATGACAAGCTACGCAGCTAAGCTATGTGTAGAAATTGGCTCAGAAGTTAATGCAGGTGATAAACTTACTGAAGGTGCAATTAGTCCAAAAGAGTTACTTGCAGTAACAGATCCAATAACTACTCAAGAATATATCTTGGAAGAAGTACAAAAAGTTTATAAATCACAGGGTGTAGATGTTTCTGATAAGCATATTGAGATTATCGCTAGCCGAATGATTAACAAAATGAAGATAGTGGATGCAAATGATTCTGATATGGTTGCAGGCTTGACTGTATCGATTAGAGAATTTGCAGAACGCAATAAGCCTGTAATACTTGCTGGAAAAGTTCCTGCAACAGGTAGACCAGTATTATTGGGTATTACTAAGTCAAGTCTTGAAACTGATTCATTCTTAAGTGCTGCATCATTCCAAGAAACTACAAGAGTATTAACTGATGCGTCTATTAAGGGTAAAGTCGATTTACTACATGGTTTAAAAGAGAACGTTATTATTGGTAAATTAATTCCTGCTGGTACTGGCGCAAGAGAATATTCTGATGTTGGAATCGAACTTGCAAAAGAATTATTATATGACGACCCAGCAGAAGTTCTTGAAGATCAATTTATGGATGACGCAGATTTAAAAGAAACTACAGAAATCAGTGAATAAAAAAACTAGATGGCTCTCATCTGGTTTTTATTTTTATAAGGATTTTTGGGATCAATTTTATCTACAAATAAAATTCCGTCTAGATGATCCATTTCGTGTTGAAAAGCAATGGATAAATCTTCGCGAACTCTATAAGTAAATAATTCTCCATTTTCGTCATATGCTTCAATTTTACATCTTGCATATCTAGGGACTATACCATTAACTGGTCTATTGACAGACAGGCATCCTTCTCCTTCTTCCACATAAATCTTTTCTTCGCTATGAGAAATCATCTTTGGATTGATTATTACATACTTTTCAAATTCTCCATCATTAATTTCATTAACAATCACAAATATTCGTTTTGGTATGCCTAGTTGAATAAAAGCAAGTCCCATACCAGAACGTAAATGGTACTTGTCTATATATTCATCAATTTGACTCATTTCTAAATATTTTAAAGCGTCTTGAATAGTCTTTTTATCATCTTCTGTTAGTGGAAATTTAACTTCCTTGCTAATGGTATGTAAAATCTTACTTTTCTCATCTAATATTTTAATCTTTGGTAACATGTTTTAATCACCCCTAATTACTAGTAGTATTCTACCAAAAAGTATGTAAAATTGCAAATTTTGGTGAAAATAAACATATTATATATGTTAAAATTATAGTGGTGATAATATGAAAAAGAAAAATCGTACATTAAAAAAGAAATATAGAAGATTAATTCTTTATGTTATTTTAATTACAATTATTGTATGTTTCTCTGTACATTTTATAAAAGTATATAAATACCATCAGACTAGTGAGTATAAACTTTTAAAAGTGGGTTATGATGAAAAGACTGTTGCAGCTCTTCTTAAAAAGCTCGATAATAATAATATTTCAGCATTGATTAATAAAAAGAAAGTCGAAAGTATAGATAAAATTATCAATCAAAAATACTTTATAGCTAGTCATTTGTTTGATTATATCGAATATTATAAGAAAAATACTGACAAAGAGTTGAGTGATGTTATTGCAATTATAAATGTCGGAGCTAATAAACCATGGTATGAAGGAAGTAGTGTAACAGATGAAACTAAGGGCTTTGCAGTTCTTGTCAATAAATTTCATATTTTGAGTGAAAATTATGATGCAGGTGAAATAAAAAAATTTAGTTCAACTTATGCATACGGAACAGTAAGAGCAAATATAACAGTATATGAGGCATTTATACAAATGGCTAATGCTGCTAGAAAGGACGGAGTAACACTTGTTTTATCTAGCGGATATAGAGAGCATGACTATCAAGAAAAAATATATAACAATATGGTGAAAAGCAAAGGACAAGAGTATGCTGATAAGTATGCAGCACGACCGGGCTCAAGCGAACACGAAACAGGACTTGCTTTAGATATATTATCTACTGGAATGGGAGCATTTACGGATAATTTCGATAAAACAGATGCTTATGCTTGGTTAACTAGTCATGCTCATGAGTATGGATTTATTTTAAGATATCCAGAAGGTAAAGAACATATAACTGGATATAGTCCTGAATCTTGGCATTATAGATATTTAGGTGTCGACCTTGCTAGTAAAGTTAAAAGCGAAGGCATTACTTATGATGAATACTATGCCTACTATTTGGCCAAATGAGTAGAGAAGAACATACACTTGAACCTATCTTTGACAAAAACAGTAAAACACTTATTTTAGGCTCATTTCCAAGTATTGAATCTCGCAAAGTAGGAATGTATTTTGCTAATAAAACTAATAGATTTTGGTATATAATTTCAAACGTATATAAAGAAAAAATTACTGATAGAAGGGATTTTATTTTAAAACATCATTTAGCGCTTTGGGATGTCATAGAGTCTTGCAACATATCTTATTCTAACGATGCATCTATAAAAAATGTAAAGGTAAACGACATTGGTAAAATTATATCGAAAAGCAAAATAAAACATATATTTTTATTAGGGAAAAAAGCCTATGAACTCTATTATAAATATCTTTATGAGGATATTGGTATTAAAGGTGTTTATCTACCCAGTACATCGGGGGCCAATACTAAAATGAGTTATTTTGATTTAATAGAAGAATATAAGATAATTAAAAAGGTAACAAAATAGATTGTTACCTTTTTAATTTACCGAATAAATCGGATTATTATCAAATGGTGTTCGCGGGGGGATTCGAACCCTCGACCGTACGCTTAGAAGGCGTATGCTCTATCCAACTGAGCTACGCGAACATTCATAAGACGTCTATAATTATATAATAAAAAGAACTTTTATTCAAGTCTTTTTAAATCAAAATTCGCAATTTCCGTATTGTCTACATAATACATGACTTTGTCGACATCGTAAGCATCTTTTATCGATAGATTAATTGCATATGTTACTTCTTCTAATATTTTATCATTTTTTATACCAGAAAGAATTGCATTATTAAACTCTAGTGATATTTCTTTATCCAAAATATTGTATTTTTTTAAAGTTGTATCACTGGATAAATAGCTCATTAAACTCGTATCATATATCTTGCTGCTTTTAAGCTCTTTTATAATAACTTCTATTTTTTCTTTTTGATCGTTAGTTACCTTAGTAACTGGAACATAATAATAATTATCTTCATTTTTTGATAAATAGTAAATTGTAGTCTTGGTTGTATCTTTAATACTATTTATATCGTATTTTTTATTAATTCCATATGTTCTATCTAAAGGATTTGGTAATATTTCTTTTGAATTTGGAAGTCGAGTTAATATACTTCCTTCGACTAATAGAGTAATCGAATTTATATTATCTAAGCTAGTTAAGGTGTAAATTAAGGCCTCCAAAGCTTTAACTTCGTTGTTTTTTTTAAGATTCAACAATTCTTTCGATAAGTTAATTTTGAGATTACCATCATTAACTTCAGTGCTTATTACAGTTACACCTTCAGGCAAAATTGGTTTAAACCCATTAGGAATTAAGTTTGAATAAATAGAGCTATTACTCATATAGGTAATTAATTCTTTTATTTTATCTTCTAAATTTTCTTGTCTCAGCGTTATTGGTAATCTTGCAACTTTATCATTTTTATCTAAGAGATATACTATATTGCTTAAGTCT
>CACYEG010000096.1 GCA_902773365.1 uncultured Erysipelotrichaceae bacterium | reverse complement strand
TGCTCCATTTGAAGACAACTTACGAACCTATAAAGTTCGTAAGTTTTTATTTTGTCTGTAGTCAGGCTTGGAAGTACTTGCTCTAACAATTATAAAGTTTTATATTAAAAAGCCTTAAATTTCGTAAACTTAATGCTTTTATAACTCGATGTCTTTGTAGCTTGGCCCTTTAACCTTACCATTTTTATTATGTTTTAAATTAGCATAATTAATGTTTACTACATCAAAAAAATCAGTGTTTATGCTGATTTATTTTTTAATTTTTAAATAATTAATTTTTTTAGTACACTTATATATCTGATAAGTAAGAGCCAATATTATAATTAGTATAAATACAAAGAAATAAAGTGCAATCTTACTATAATTCATGGCGTTTATCTCCATTATTAGACAACCAAGTTCTACTACCGTCATATATCCAAATGTAGCTCTTATCCTTTGGTAAAGGTCAATTTGGCTGTCAATATCAGTGTAAAGTTCAAAATTTCCTTTTTTTCTAAAATAGACCCACATTCCCCATCTTTGAACATATTCAGCACCCGTTTCTTCAATTAATAATATATAGTCATGAAGTTCTTTCATTTTCTTATTACTAATTAAATCTACCCGATATGTATACTTATTTGGTTCTGTCTTTTCAAATATATGAAAGCCAAGAATGAATTTTTTCATTGCATAACCACGTTCAGACATACTATTTAAAAACTGTTCTTCTTTATCTTTGTCATAATAGAATCTAAATTTAATCATTTTAACTGTTCCTTTCCATTTTTAATTAATTCTTCAAGACGAGTGATTTCTTTTTTTAGTATAAGTTCTCCTAATTCAGTGATAACGTATTCTTTTTTTCTTCTGGAATCTTTTTCTTCACTATAAAGCTTAATATAATTTTTATCTAAAAGTATATTGATTGCGCCATACAATGTTCCTGCTCCCATGTTGATACGTCCATTTGTCATGGTCTTTATGTTTTCCATAATTCCATATCCATGGTTGGGTACTTTAACCGATAGTAGTATATAGTAAAGTGATTCAGTCAATGGTTGTGTATTCAATATATCGCCTCCCGATGCATAATATATCGCAATACGATATATTTGTCAACATAATTTATAAAAAAAAGAAACAATTGTTTCTTTTTCGCCATATATTATGTGTATTTTATTATTTAGTTAGCATTTTTGAAGTTATATAGGCGGTTACAGGTATAATTAGTACCGATGCGATAAAAGCCGTTAAAGCCTGTATTAAGGCTTTTACAAACAACTTATAATTAATCATCTGTTCCAACGGCATTCCTCTATGCCACATAGAAAAACCTATAAAACCACTAATTAATGCAAAATACAAAGTATTAATTGTCGTACTTAGTATATCGCCACCGATATTTAGTCCTGATTTTAAAAGCTCTTTCTCTTTTAATTTAGGATTATTCTCATAAACTTCATTCATCGCAGTAGAAACCGAAATAGAAGTATCTATTACAGTACCGACAATACTTACTAAATACATTCCGATTAACACATCGTTCATATTATAATTGATATCATAATTAAACCCTGCTATAACTTCTAAGGACTCTTCGCCAAAAGCACCAATACTTGCAGATTTAGTAACTATATAGATAAGTATAAATGCTACTATCTGTACAAGCATTACACTTATAAATGCAGCCTTAGTTTTAATACTATATCCATTTAAAAAGAACAACGATATTAAACTAGCAAGTATAGTAGTAATAAAAGCCATTACTATTGCATTTAATCCAAACCTCATAAACACAATATAGATGACTATCAATGCCATACATGTTAAAAAAGTAAAGAAAGTTTTAGCGCCTCTTTTTTTACCGACTGTTAACAATAGAATAAATAATAATAAAAAAAGCAATTTATTCATTATTCTACACTTCCTTTTTTCTTATTTAAAATCATTATAGAAATAAATAATGATACTGGAATAGTCAAGACAATGCCGACGCAATTGCACAATACGATTGTTAGTTCTAATCCTCCATAAAATTCGAGGGCTTTAATTATCGGCATACTGTTTTTAGAAGCAAGTATCACAGTTGGAATAACTGACGTATAACAAGTAAATAACATGACGTTTATCATAGTGCCTACTATATCTTTAGATATTATTTTACCAGATTTGATTAAAGCACTTTTTGATATTTTAGAGTTCTTTTCAATTAATTCATTCAGTGCTGAAGATATAGTGATAGATATATCCATCACCGCTCCTAATCCACATAAAAGAACACTTACATATAAATAGTTACTATAATCATATATTGCCTCTATATATTCTAAAGACCAAATATATATTCGTTTCTCATTTAACTTAATTAATATAAATGATAATCCAAATGAAAGTATTAAAGCACATATGGCCGATAAAATCGCTGCTAAAGTTTTTTTGCTTCTACCGTTTGTAATAAATAGTGATACGATAATGAATATTACTGAAACAACTAAATACATTGCTAATAAGTTTATTTTGAAATAGTTATTTACGTATAGGATTATTGCAAGAGATGATATTCCCACATTAAATACTAAACTAATTAAAGTTTTTATTCCCTTTTTTCCGCCAATTAATATTAATAAATCGACAAAAATAACTGCTAGTACTATTAAATATTTATCTCTTTTAATACCAGTAATACCCAATATAGATGATCCATCTTGTGATAATTCTACAAATATTTCATCTCCCTTACTAATTTTATCGTCATAGACTAGTGAACTGGAATATCTATTAGTAGCCTTCAAAGTTTTGCCCTTGTATTTTCCATTCATGATAGTACCGGTTATTTTTTGTGAATAGTGGGTTTCCTTCGATGACTCATTAAGTTTACTATTAACCACGGTATTAACCTTAAGTATTGGAGTTTTATATAATGAGTAATTTACAAAACCAAAAATAATTATTGCTAAAGAAATGATAAATAGTATTACCAATTTATAATTAATTTTCTTCATATAATCACCTGTGCAAATTCTATGTACAATTATACAAAAATAAAATGATTTTTTCTACAAAAACTATGTTATACTAATTATGAATGGAGAAGCTGTATGATAAAAGTTGGCATTTTACCCCAAATATATGAAAACGAATCGGAAGTTGACAATCCCTACGGTAGGGCACACTTATATACTGAACGTATAATTGATAAGGTATATGATTCTAAAGCTATACCAGTTGGAATTATGTTAAATGATAAAAAAATTGATTATGAGAGTTTAAAATTATGCGATGCTTTTATTATCGGCGGTGGCAAAAAAATAGAACCATTCCTTTTAGATATAGTTAATTATTGTATAAAAAATAATAAGCCATTATTGGGAATATGTCTTGGAATGCAAACTATCGCAGTGTACTCGTTTTTGGAAAAGTTATTAATCGAAAATGAGCGAGTAGTCAATAGCGAAAATATTAGAGCCAAATATGAGGAGATAAAAAAGCAAAAATATATGTTTGTTTTACCTGTTGAAAACCATTATAAAGAAAAAATAACGATTCACAATTACGATATTAACTCTCATATTGTCAATATCAAAGAAAAAACACGATTATCTAGCATATTTGAGACTTCAAAAAGAAAGGTTATTAGTCTACATCGATACAGAGTAAATCTTTTAGGTGATAGGGTAGTTGTAAGTGCCAAAAAAGACAATGTGATAGAGGGAATAGAATACAAAGATGAAAAACTTTTTATTGTTGGAGTTCAATGGCATCCAGAGTTAGAAGAGGATAATCATCTATTTGAAGCTTTAATAAGTGAAGCCAAAAAAAGGAAGGACAGTAATTAAAAAGAAACAATTTAACCGATTGTTTCTTTTAATATCCTAAGTCTTTTACTATATTTTTAACTATGTAAAATTCAACTTGGTATTCATCTTCCTTAAGTGCAACTGTGGCTTCTTTGATATATTCATATTCGCTATACTGAGTAGTCACATCAGTAGTAAGTAACCCCGTGCTTTCAACTTTTGATTTAAACTGATTTGCTGTTTTGTTTTTACAGCCTGTTAAACCAAGTAGACTAACTAAACACATTATTATAATAGAAGCATATCTCTTTGTTTATACTAATTTTTTCTTATTTTTATAGTGTCCTCATCCTTTAATTTACCAATTAATAATGATGAGTTTGGATTATGTTTATCGTAATTAGTATTTACTTTTTTTTCATCATAATTAGCATAGCAGTACTTGCAGAAATGCTTACAGGTGTTAAACGCTCCAATATCGACCATTTCGATGCAGTTACATAGTAAGTCTTTTCTAGCTGTCCATTTTTTCTTATACTCTTTACCTGTTAATTTATATGCTAATTCTTTCGATAGACAATCATCTTTTACAAATCCATATTTACATAAGTCATTAGCTTCGTTACATGTATGTACTTCGATATTGTGCTTTTTAGCACTTTTACTAAACGATGTGCCAATAACTCTATAGTCATCTTCACATAATTCTCTATATTTTAACACCTTGTAATTTTTTCTTACATTTTTATAGTTATCTATGAAGTGAATTAATATTTTACTGACGTAACCATCTAATAATTCACATATTCTATCAAACGCTTTTATATGATAATCCATGTTATATTTTTCACTTATAAATATCGGATCATATCTTATTACGATATTTTCTTTACCTATAAGACTCGATAACTTTTTAATAGCATCAATAACGTCTTTTTTAGGTGGAACATTCGGTTCGATATCTTTTTTATATGGAGTTAGTGTTATATGAAAGTAGACTTTTTTATCGATATATTTAAGCTTATCTAATATCGGTATTGGGTTCTTAGTACAAAAAAATAGTAAATCGACATCTTCTAGCATTATTCTACTTACTAATTTCGGATTAAATGGATTTCTTACATCTATGAAGCCTTCTTTTAAGCGGTTCATTAGCCAATCTGTGTAATATGCAACAATATCTGTTCTACCACTTATATTTAGAATCACTTTACCATCACTTCCATTAAATCTATTTTCACTATTATATCATCAATTTTACAAAAGAAAAAACTTCATATTCGAAGTATTTAAAATCATTGGTATAAATTTATAAACGATAATCAGATGCCTTTTCTGCAAGA
>CACYEG010000095.1 GCA_902773365.1 uncultured Erysipelotrichaceae bacterium | reverse complement strand
ATCATAACTTTCGTTTGGATCTATTCTATATGCCTCTACTTGGCTATCAAATTTAGATGTATTGCCACTAAAAAATGTCAAATATATGCCTGCTCCTATAAAAATCGCTATAGAAAGAAATAGTAATACCTTTTGCTTCATTGTCACACCACCTATTATATAACTATCTATAAGTATAATATCACATTTTAATAGAAAAGCAATTAACTTATTTTTAAAAACAAAAAGAAGAAGTACATTATGCTTCTTCTTGTGAATTTGAAGATTCAGTTGTATACAATTTATTATATACATCGCTTGTTTTTAACAATTTCTTGTGTGTTCCATGTGCTGCTAATCTTCCCTTATCTATTACATTTATTACATCTGCATCAATAATAGTAGATAGTCTATGCGCTACTATAATAATCGTATGATCTTTTACTAAGGAATCTATAGTTTTTTTGATATATTCCTGCGACTCGTTATCTAAAGCTGAAGTCGCTTCATCAAATAAAATTATTTTTGTATTAAGTAGTAAAGTACGCGCAATTGCGATACGTTGCTTTTGACCGCCTGATAAGTTTACTCCGCCTTCACCTATTATGGTTTCATATCCATTAGGTAAAGACATAATATAGTCGTCGATATACGCTTTTCTACATACTTCTCTTACTTCTTTTAATGTAACATCGCTTTTAATATATTTAAAATTATCGAAAATAGATACATTAAATAAGAATGGCGATTGTCTAATAATAGATATGTTAGATCTTAGCGATTCTTCCGTTAAATCTTTTATGTTGATTCCATCTATTAATATTTCTCCTTTAGTTGCATCGAAATATCTCAACAATAGATTAAATATAGTAGATTTACCGTTACCAGATCTACCTACAATTGCAGTCTTTTTATTTGGCTCAATCTTCAAACTCAATCCTTTTAATGTATAATCTTCATCTTTTCTATATTTAAATTTAATATTCTTAAATTCTATATATCCTTTATTATTTTTCAACTCTTTTGTTCCAAATTTTTCATCATCATATAGTCTATTATTGACTATTTCATCGATACGTTTTAAAGAGACTGATACTTTGTTAAAATTGACACCAAAGTCTGAAAGTGATTCTACGACTTCATCAATTCTCCATATGTATGATTCTATCATCGTGAATACTGCATATACTATTTTTCCCTCTATAAAGAACTTTCCTGCAGTAAATATGATAATAAAATCTAAAATAAAGTATATCAAGTTATTAAGTGCATAATAAATTATTTCGTATGTTCTTATATCTTTTTCATGTTTAAATAAAGCTTCTAATACGTCTTTTATATCACATTCGATAATTTTTTTAATACCTAATGCTTTAATTTCACGTATTCCAGTGATATTTTCTGTAGCTTTTTTGACATATTCGTCCGATTCCTTTTTTATGCTTTCTTGTGTCTTTTTAATTTTTGGAAAAAAGTAGTATGAGATAAATCCCATTATAACTCCAAATACTAAGATTTCTACTCCAAGTATCCACGAAATTTTAAACGATATTATCAATACGGCGATTACTACTAGCGACTTACAAATTAATCTTATTAATTGACTTAATAGTGACATTACCCTGTCTGTATCATTATGTAACCTATTAATAAACTCTCCAACCCCAATATCCTCAAATGCAATACTAGGGAGTTTATCTATCTTATTGTATAAGTCAATTGATACATTTTTTGTGAATTTTATTTCTAAATAATTATATAATTTATCTTTAAAAAATTGTACGACTGTAAAACATAATATATATACTCCGACCCAAATAAGTATAAATATTGCAAAAGAATGTAGGTTTTTTTGCAATAATTTTTCTAGGGCTTTACCCCAAAAGTATACTGCCGATAAAACTGGTACATGGGTCATTAATACTAAAAGTATATATAAGCAAATTTTAAATTTGTCTTTGTTTAGATATTTAAATAATAATTTAAAATTATTTAACTTTTTCATATAATCACCTTCTTTCTTACACAAAAAAGAAGTCATCAAATGACTTCTTGCATATTAACAAAAATATTAAAAGTTAAAATACAGTGAGAACAATCTCACAGGTCATTT
>CACYEG010000094.1 GCA_902773365.1 uncultured Erysipelotrichaceae bacterium | reverse complement strand
ATTCATTTCTAGTTGATATATATCTTTTGTACCATCAATTTTAAGCTGAGGATTATTACTATTCAAATCAACTAATATTTTTTTCCACCCGCACTTAATGTCTATAACTTTATCACTAAACAATATGCTATATTGACTTTCAGCATCTTGTTGATATTCAGTATTATTTATCGATAATTTGATACCATGGCCATGTCTTTCATCATCGATAATTTCATACGTCAAGTTTGGTATTCTATTTAGTAATTCAAGATTTTCAGCTTGGACAGTAGAGTAATTGGACTCAGGATTATTAGAAGCACTGATTCCTGAATCTCTTCTATTTTGTAATTGGTCTAGCGCTCTTCTTATGTTTTCACGCTTTAATCTCGTCAAAAAGTTATGATAGATTTCTTCACTGCCAAAGAATTCAGTTACAAATTGTTGTGGCAGTAAAGAAACCATTAATCTAAATATTTCACTTGCATCACAAGTCTCAGTACAACCCAATTTTTGGAAAACATCAGCAATAAGGCATGGTAAGTATTTACTATTTTGTATTATATTATGAATAAATGCTTGGGCTCTTTCTGGTGTAAACGCTTGTTCTTTTTTATAAAAGCTTCCTGGTTCGCCATGATTACCACATAATTCATATCCGTAATTTTTATAATGGTTGGCAATATCTTCTGGTAATGAAAAATTGCCAACTGCTGGTCTTTCCTCAATATAGTTTCCTTTGTTTAAAGAAACTGAGCCATCATAAATACCTGAATGATAATGACTATCTCTAGGGTCAATATCAATATATGATTCATAATACGAAACATCTGAACCACCATCTCCAAGCCGCTTTTCGGAAGTTGGTATTTGGATGCTCAATCTACAAGCAAATTCACTATAAATTATTGCAAATCTCATATCATTATTAACTTCACCTGCAGTTATATTTTCAATAGAAAAAGCATAAACATAGGGATCTTTGCCTATTCTATAATGGATGTAGCTTTCGCCATTCTTTTTACGTATTTCTATAATATTGTCATCATACCGGTAAGACGTGCAACTTCTATTAAATGTGTTAAAACCAAAAAGTTTAGATAATTCTTGGAACCTTTCTATAACAGGGATAGAATCTAAAACTCTTTTAAATAGTTCTTCCGTTGCGTTATCTAGTGTAGTAGGGGTATCTAATTCGTTTGTTAACTCATTAATATTAGGCCAAATTTCGTTTATAATAACATCTGGTACATTAGATACAATCTGTCTAAATGCCACCGTAGGGGTAATATCATTTTTAAGCGATAATTTTCTTAATATTTGCCCAAAATAATTATAGAATTCTTTACTTCTTAAAATAGTCTGAATAACTGTAAGTGCATCTTCATATGTCAATTCACCAATAATATTATTATTGTAATATACATCAAATCTTAATTCATCTTTATTATTTTGATTAGTGACATCTTTTGCACATATTCTAAATCTTCCTAAATTTGTTTTAATGTTAAAAACCATCTTTCCAACTTTATGATAATCATCTGAAAGAGGGTAGACTACATATAAGTCGTCATTAAAACCAGGTAGCCATTTTTCCCTTATATCGTCTTCGTTATCAAAGTGAGAAGAAACAATCAGTTTAAACACATCATACGGATTGTATTGTAGAGACATGCGTCTTTCTTTATTTGATAGAGTAATCTTATTCATTAAATAATTTTTAATACAATTTGGAAATGAGAAGTTAACACTCGTTTCATCATCGAAAAGTGCTCTTAAATATCCATGAGCATTTTCATCGTTGTTATTTTTTAATGAAATTCTTCTGCCAACAAATTTATTGAATTTTTCTTGATCAAAGTGGCTACAAATTGCATCAAATATATCTGGAATCTCTTCTTTTGGTTTGTTTAATAAGAAACTAAGTACTTCTATTATGGCGTTTTTATGTTCTTTTGAAAATAGTAACATATCACTAAGCATTAGCATTTTACGAAGTATATTTTCTCCATCATGAAATCTGATAAATCCTTCTTCTGTAGGTTTCAAATAGCCGATACTATTCAGTATACTTTTCATATCAGGATTTGTTATACAATCTAAAGAATTTGGATTGGCTAATGGATAAATTAAACCCCAATCAGAACTAATACCACTAAAATAATACTTAAATTCTAAAAAGCTACCATCTAATAGTCTTACACGACATGATACCATTTCTCTATTAATAATAACATACTCTTCACCGTATATTACTTCAATTCCTGTACATTTTTTTTCATGCATACTTTTATAATAATCGAAATATATATGAAACTTATATTTACTATCAGATGTATTTTCTTTTTCTTTTAAGGATATATTCAATGATGATAATTTATCACCTTGAAAGCAAAAATGAACATATTTTTTTGTATCAAATGGTAGTCTTATACGAAGATTGTCATCCATCAAAATAAAATGATCTATGTCATTGGAAGATAATGTATATCGTTTATTATTATGAAAGATATATCCATTTTCAAAATCTATTACGCAATTGAACATTCTTTGTAATAATTCATTGATTATTCTGGAATATCCTTTTTCTTTAGCTTTATCTAAAATAACTTGTGTATATGGTTTTTTATTTGGCTCGCTGTCTAACTGCTCATAGTTTGGGATTTTCGGAAAACGTTTATCATTCCTTCTGCGATATCTACTTGGTTTTTTGGACTCACCATAACTTGCTGTAAAATTTTTTTTATCAGCGCCTGTTGCATGGCTACCAATAAATAATTTAATTAATGTAGCTTCAGGTTGTGTATCTTTAACTATATAATAACAATTGCTTTCTTTTTTATTATCTATTATAGTTCCATCCACAAGATAGAATAAGCCCTCACGTTTTTTTATTTCAGCTTTACAAGAGGAATTTTGATTTAATCGCTTAAGTCTACTTTCTACATAATTTATAATTCTTTTTTCGGGGTCATTATTTCTTTGTACTTTAGCCATCATTACACATCCAATCTAATAATGCTTACTATAACTATATTTTAACTATTTGTCAAATAAAAAACCCAATATTTCATGGGTTATTTGGCTATTGACCATTTTGATTAATCGGATTCATGCTCAT
>CACYEG010000093.1 GCA_902773365.1 uncultured Erysipelotrichaceae bacterium | reverse complement strand
ATCCGTGAAGGTGGAAGAACTGTAGGTGCTGGTTCAGTATCTGAAATCATTGAATAGTTTGAATTCTTAAAACACACTTAAAAAAGTGTGTTTTTTAGTTAGTCGGTAACTTATGAAAATATATAATAAAAAATAATTATAAGTTGACATGAATATGTATTCTTTTAATGTTATTATTGCTTAACATCTGATATAATTATACTTAAGGAAGATGAATATATATGGCATTTAGCTTTCAAGAAACAACAGAAAATTATTATAAAAAAATCGAACATATCGTTGATAAGGTAGCGAGAAATAAATGTATATATTGTGGTTCTACAATGTTTACTAATGGGATTTGTGACTACTGTGGTAATAGGAATGAAAAGGATACAGATCTTATTCAAGACTTAGAAAAAGAATTAGACGATTTTTTGAGACAAGTTGGCCAATATGATTTTGATAGTATGCCCATTAACTGTTTTTTTACGTATCTTGTTCCTGTTATGAATAGAAGTGAAAAAGTTGCTAGAGTGTTAAATACATATTCATATCCACAAAAATATTATGATACTCTTGAAAAATTTTATTCTAAAATTAAGGGAGTTAGTCCTATTCATATATCTGCAGAAGAAGCCTTTATATTAAAAACAGAATTACTATTTGGAAAAATTTCACCTCAGGATGAGGCATATAGAGAACAAATAATCATGTGTTTATATTTCTTTTTAAAAAATTTGCATATTGCCAACATAATTGGATACGAAGCATTTTGTGAATTAATAAAAAAATATGTCGCCGTCAATATTACAGCAGAAACCAGTAAATGTTATGTTGGAACGTGTCAAATAGAAGAAAAGTTAACTACTATAGAAGAGGAAAAGCAAGGATATATAGTTTATGGTACCAGTTTTAAAAATGTTATTCGTTTATTAGAACAAAAAATTAAAGATCTTTTTTATAATGCAGACTACGATTTATTATTAACAATTTTTCACGAATTAGTTCACACAGTACAAAGCTATTATTCCTATATGCATTATGACATTTATAGAGATAAAATATTAGCTTCGCTAATACCAGAATACTATGATGATAATTACAATCTACTATCATATGAGGTGCAGGCAAGAATAATTGCTTATAAAAGGTATGTCATATTACTTGAATCGTTAGGTCTTAAAGAAAAAATTAACCCTGCTTATAAAAGGGCTTACGAGGATGATTGTGAACTCATGAATAATCATATGAGAATAGTAACTGATGAACAGGGAAATAAAGTAAAGGTGAATATAAGAGAATATTTTGATATACGTATAGTATGTGAAACGCAAATATTTACTAGATTCCCTGAGCTTAGTATTTTATACACGATTGAAGAAGGAAAGGTCGTCCCTAAACCTTATGATGAATTAGTAACAGAAGCTGAATTGGTTGAAGCAAATATAAGCATGCCAGAACAGGATAAAAAACGCGTATTAATTATTTATCAATCCGCAATTACTTCAATGAAACATATACATAAATAATTGGAAAAACTAACCAAACTAGGTTAGCTTTTTTGTTGCAATTCAACAGGCCTATAAATGATTTTTTCTTCAAATTCTACATAATCTAAATAGATCATCGGTATTAAAAACCATCTTCCATCATTTACGCTCATTATTAAGTGGTCTCGTCCTGCTTGTTCGATTACGCCATCGAATACTTTGTCTCTCCAGCTTGTAGAATCGGGGAAAGATACATATGCTCTTGCTCTTGCACCTCTATTTAGCCTTAAAATGTTTTCTATGTAGCTTTGCTCCATAGGAAGATAATCTATGCCTGGTTCTGGAATATCCTCTATGTTATTTGTATAATTAGTACTTTCTGGTAGATCGCTGCCAGCACCTGGAAATGTCGGATTTTGATAGTATGTTCCGTTCATATATTCACCTCAATTAATAATATTCTTGATTAACAAAATAAGACTATTTTTTTGTTTCTTTTATCTTAAAATATCTTTAAGAAAGGGGAATAGTAATGTACGATATTGAAGTAAAAAGAATACTAAAGCAATCAGAAAAAGAAATGTTTCTTTTGCATCATCCATATGTTGGAACTGAACATATGATTTTGGCGATACTAAAAAGTAACTCTTTTGTCAGTGAAATACTAAATAAATATAGTCTAACCTATAAAGGATTTAAAACAAGCCTTGTTAAAATAGTTGGTCGCGCTGAAAAAAAAAGTGAAATAGCACTCTATACACCATTACTAAAAAAGACTCTTATTTATGCATCTAACATTGCAAAAGAAGAAAATGTTGATATATCTGCTAGACATTTATTTATTGCTCTATTAGACATTGGTGAAGGTATAGGAGTTAGAATTCTACTTAATATGGAAATAGATGTCGATTCAATCTATGATGAATTAAAAGATTATAACGGAAGTATAAATAAAAATGAACTTTTGATACATAAAATTGGAAGAATAATCAAGGGTAATAATAATGAAAGAGTATATAAACGGGAAAAAGAGATTAAACAAATACTTGAAACTTTATTAAGAAAAGCAAAATGTAATCCTTTATTAATCGGAGAAGCAGGTGTTGGTAAAAGCGCAATAATTGAAGAGCTTGCAAGATTAATTAATGATAAGAATGTTCCTGAAGGTTTATATGATTATGAAATAGTTGCACTAGATACGGGATCACTAATTTCTGGCACCAAGTACAGAGGCGACTTTGAAGAGAGATTAACCAATCTCATCGAAGAAATAGTGAACAATAAAAAAATAATATTATTTATCGATGAAATACATACATTAATTAACTGCGGTGGTGCTGAAGGCGCAGTAGACGCTGCAAATATATTGAAACCTTACTTAGCAAGAGGTGATATAAAAATTATTGGGGCAACAACAACTAAAGAGTACAAGTTAAGTATAGAAAAAGACAAGGCCTTGGATAGAAGGTTTCAGAAAATAATAGTTGAAGAACCGAATTTAAAAGATACAGAATACATATTAAAAAAAATAAAACAAACTTATGAAGAACATCATAATGTTTTGATAAGTGATGAAAATATCTCAGATATAGTAAAGTATGCTGATAAATATATTTTTAATAAATATAATCCTGATAAGTCAATAGATATCTTAGACTCAGTATGTGCTCATGTTCAATGTACTAGACCAAATAAAAAAAATGCGCTTAGCGTATTAGAGAAAAAGAAAGAATCAATGCTTCTTCAAAAAAAATATAAAATGGCTTTAGAAACTGAACTAAAGATAAAAGATTTAATGGAAAACACAGATAAAATACAAATAACTAAAGCGGATATTATCACTGTAATTGAATATAAAGCTAATATTCCAGTATTGGATACTTTTAGTAAAAGACTATCTATGCTTTCAACTAACCTTAAATCAACCATTTATGGACAAGATATGCAAATAGATGAAATTGTTAAATTATTGAAAGAAAAATATTTAGTTGATAATAATAAGGTGTTATCTATATTATTAACTGGACCAATTGGTACAGGAAAAACATACACAGCTGTTGCGATTGCTAATGCTCTATTTGGTGAAAAGTTTTTTTTAAAAATCGATATGAGCGAGTTTTCAAGCGATAGCGCACTATCTCGGTTACTTGGTACTCATCAAGGTTATGCGGGGTATGAAGAGGAGGCTTTATTAGATAAAATCAAAGAACAACCGTATTCAATTATTTTATTAGACAACGTAGAAAGAGCTTCGAAAAAGGTACAAAAAGTGTTTTCTGATATAATAGGAAATGGATATATTCATAATAGCAAAGGTGAAAAAATATATTTTAATAATTCTACCATTATTATGACTGAAACTATATCTAATTTTAAAAATATCGGTTTTAATAACTTAAAACATTTTCAATCAAATATAGAAACTGAATTATTAGATCGCATTGATAAAGTAATTGATTTTAGTAAAATCGATAAACTGTCTGCTAAAAAATATATAAAAAGAGAAACTGGAAATATTAAAATAACCTCAAAAGATTATAATGTAATAATAGAACGAGCTGATATCGACAAGTACGGCATGAGGGGATTACAAAAAGAATTAAATCGATATAAAATAGATAAAGTATTCACAAAAGTATAGGAAACAAATTCCTTTTATGTTAAAATTAGTTATGGAGGTACAACTATGAGACTTTATAATACACTTACACATAAAATTGAAGATTTTATTCCAAATTCACAAGAGAATGTTAAAATGTATACTTGTGGACCCACAGTATATCACTATGCCCATATAGGTAACCTACGCACTTATATAGCGGAGGATATATTAGAAAAAACACTAAGGTATATTGGATACAATGTTACTAGAGCGATGAATATAACAGACGTTGGACATTTGACAAGTGATTCCGACTCAGGTAATGATAAGATGGTCGACAGTGCTATACGTGAACATAAGACTGTTTTAGATATAGCAGACTTTTATACTAAAGCTTTTTTTGACGACTGTGAAAAATTAAATATCAAGAAACCCGATATTGTTAGTAAAGCAACAGATAATATAGATATGTATATCAATATTATAGAAAAATTACTTATGAAGGGGTTTGCATACCAATCGAATGGAAACGTGTATTTTGATATAACCAAGTTAGATGATTATTATAAATTAACTAATCATAAAATTGATGATTTGGTTGTTGGAGTTCGTGAGGGAGTAGAAGAAGACACAGGTAAAAAGAACCAAGGAGACTTTGTATTGTGGTTTACTAAGAGCAAATTTCAAGATCAGGAACTAAAATGGGAAAGCCCTTTTGGAACTGGTTACCCGGGTTGGCACATTGAGTGTAGTGGAATTAGTATTAAGTATCTCGGTGAAAACTTAGACATCCATTGTGGAGGAGTTGATAATATTTTTCCACATCACACCAATGAAATTGCTCAATCAGAAAGCTACTTGGGTCATAAATGGTGTAATTATTGGTTCCATGTCGAACACTTAAATTTAAAAGACGCAAAAATGAGTAAAAGTACAGGTAATATAGTAACGGTTTCCACTTTAATCGAAAAAGGCTACAATCCATTATCATATAGACTTATGTGTTTGATGAGTCATTATAAGAAAATACTAGAATTTACATATGATGGCTTAGATGCCGCTGAAAACACTTATAAAAAATTAATTAATAAAATATCTTCTATACAAGAAGAGGGCGATTTTCAAGATGCGGCATACAAGGACTATAATGAAAAATTCATGGTGGAATTATCTAATGATTTAAATACTGCTAACGCACTAACAGTTATGTATGATTTATTAAAAGATGCCTCTCTAAATGGAAAAACAAAATTAGAGCTATTAAGAAGTTTTGATAAAGTGTTAGGATTAAATCTCATTAAAGAGAAAAAAGAAACAATAATACACCCACAACATGATGAAATTGTTTCTTTAATAGAAGCACGCAACAAATTTAAACAGGAACGCAATTATAGTGAAGCTGATAGTATCAGGGCAGAATTATTAAAAAAAGGAATTGAGTTAATAGACACTCGCGAAGGAACTATCTATAAAATTAAAGATTGATCTTTATTTTATAGATTTTTTTTTGGACCGTTTACAAATACACTTAATCTTTGTTATAATATGAATGTGTATAAAAGGAGAATTTGTTATGGGCGGAGAGATTTGCGGTGATTCACTCGTATTATCAATTTTTACGATAGTTAATAAAATATTACTTATAGTTAAAGTTGTTATACCTTTAATAATTATTGCTATGACAACAATCGATATTGTGAAAGATGTTACCGGTGGAGAAGTTAAGTATAAAACCACTCTTGATAGAGTAAAGTTTAGACTTTTAGCAGCAGTACTAGTATTCTTTATGCCAAATTTAATTGGTGTAGCTTTTAGTATTGTTGATTCAGATTATAGCCAAAACAATTTAGAATGCCTATTGCATGTTACAAGCGCAGATGTTAAATCTGCACTTATTGCAGAAATAGCAGAACTAAGGGATAAAATATATCAAGAGGAAAATTCTGGTAGTTCAGCAGAGCAAACCGAGATTGATGAAATGACTTTACTTATGGCAAAACTGAAAAAAGAAGATCCAGAGTATTATGAAAAATTTAAGGGTGATTTGTCTGATATTAATGCTCTTAGAGAAGAAAAAGCTTCAATAAGAGAACAAGAAATGCAAGATGCCATTGCTAAAAGAAATAGGGAAAAGGAAGCGCAAATTTTAGCAGAAAACGGTATAGATATTAATATAGGGTCATCTAAAAGCGGAGTTTCCTTATCAGAACATGACAAGCCATTTACTGGAGCAGAAATTAAATATTACACTCAAAGTTCAAATGGTCCTTATGGTTCAATTAAGTATAAATATAAAGGTAGTAAGCATACTTATAATACTTCTAAATGTGGTTGTGGATTTGTAAGCCTTTCAATGATTATTGATAGTTTAAATGGTTCAAAATTGACACCAATTGGCATTGTACAGGATTTTGTACCAAGTGTATATGCATCTGGTAATTGTCCAATTTATGATGCTACGTTATTAGATGACAGCGGTAAAATTAATAAAGATTATGGATTAGAGGTTAAAATGTTATTTCATCATGGTAGATATCAAGGAGTACAATCTCCTAGCGTAAAAAATGATTATTTCAATAGAATTACAGATGCTTTAAAAAACGGATACTCGATAATCATGCTTATACCTCATCACTTTGTTGTTCTTGGGGCAATTGATACAAGTGGATATGTTTCATTCTATGATCCTGCTAATAATTCAAATAATGGATGGTTTACTTTAGATTCAATTTATAATGAACACTATAATCATGGGGATTATTGTGTACAAGAGAAAACATGTGGATTTGTTATGGCAGTTGCATATAAAGGACCGGAAAGTATATCTTCTATCCAAGAATATAACCAAAAATATAATATAAAAATTGGTGATAGATTTTATGATAAAGGAATAAAACAGGAGTTAAAATAAGGTGAGATAAATGAAAAATACAAAAGTAATCATTATATTTTTATTGGTTTTAACGCTTACTGCATGCAAGAGTGATAGAGTAAGAACTGCCGATCACTTATCACCTTTAATTATAGAGTCTCATTATAATAAGGACGTTAACACTAGTAGACTTTCTAAAAAAGAAAAAAGATTATTTAATGATTTTTTAGAAAGTCAAGAAATTAATAATAAAGTCGTTAATATTAGTGAAGCCGTTGGATTTTCAGAAGAATCCTATGAATCAGGAGACAATACACCGGGAATATATAAAGAAGGGGACAGTTATTATATTAAATATACAGACCTCGATTGGGAAACTGTAGATGACGATTTTAAAAGTCATATAGTATTAAACCATAAGGGGACTCTTATATTTAGATCACAATTTCCAGTTCTTTATAGCGAAACAAAAGACAAGTTAATGTATCGTTATAGATATTACAACAAAGTTTTATATGATGAATATATTGATTATTACTATAAGTCAATTGGTGATGATAGTGGATTAATAATAAGGTATCATAATAATAAAAATGGAACAATTAAATCGATTAACCTTATTTATCAAGAACTATTCTTTTATAAAAATGACAATGTAAAAAAGGAGAAAAGCGTTGCAGGAAAAGCTCTACTCTATACAGTAGTTGGAATAATCATTACAGCAGTCGTTATAGTAGTTTTTATAAAGTTAACTCATTAGTGTACTATATAGTACACTTTTATTTTTACAATTCTACTAATAGGTGGTATATCAATTTAATTATATTTGATATATTTGATTTGAAAAGAGGGAAAAGCCTTAAAAAAACAAAGATATTATATTTTCTAGTATTAATTATTGAATTGTGATAAAATACCTTATTGATAAAGGAAAAAGGGGGAGACTAAAATGTCAAAAGTTAAAGTAAATGGTACTGCATTCATAAGGCATTTAAATTTGCCGAATGGAACTTCAAATCAAAGCGGTAATCTCTTTTTGTTAAGTAGAAATGATATTAAGTACGTATTAAAGCCTCTTCCTAAAAAACCTGGAGAACAAGCGGCAAAAAGATTTATAGTTGATACATTAATCAACATGGATGATAAATCTTTAATTCCAGAATTTATATATCCAGAAGAAATAATTGATATTGGTTGGAAAACCCAATATATATCTTCTCTATACCACCCATCTATTACATTAAAAACATTGCTGGCAGATTCAAATATTAGTGAAGATAAAAAAATTACATATTTAAAATTGGTAGGTGATGTACTAAATAGGATTAAACTTTTAAGAGCGTCCATTGAAAACCATGATTTTGCAATTAATGATTTGCACTCTGATAACATACTAATAGGTAAAAAGGATGGGGAGCTAAGATTTTGTGATTTAGATGCGTGTAAAATTGCAGGTAGTGAAGTCTTTCCATCAATGTATTTAACTTTATATTACAAGTATTTAATTAAACATCCAAAAAAGTATAGCACTGTTAGTTCTATGGAATCAGACATGATTTATCCTAATGAAAACTCGGACATTTTTTGCTATATAATGATGATAATCATGCATCTTTATTCTAATTTTGGAGATAGGCACATTAGTGAACAAAGGTATTTCGACTTTTTAACTTTTTTGAAGAGTATTGGTGTAGATTCAGAACTAATAGATATTTTTTCTAAAGTATATACAGATGATGATAATGTAAATCCATATGAAGCAATTGAAAGTCTAAAAGTTTTTATTAACAATCCGAAAGTTAAAGAGTTTAGAACTGCGTATCGTAGCTAAGCATATGATCGCCTAGTTTTTATTATGTGTAGTGTGTTAAAATATACTTAGAATAGGAAGAGGGTGTAGCTCTATAAAACAATATGAATAAAGAAAATATGAAAAAACTTACAAAAGAAAATATTTATGAATTTATGGATTATTATCATTTTCTACATGAAAGTTGTATAAAAAAATTAAATTATAATCCTACTGAATCAAAGATAGATGCTATTTTCAATGTCTATTGGAATGGTAAGCCAACTATTAAAAAAGATGGGACTTACGATACTTATATAACTAAAATTAGAATGATTTTTACTAACATTGAAAATTTTAGCTATAATGAAAAACATAATTCCATTGATAATTCATTTGTAGAGTGTTATAAGAAAAACGGAAAAGATTTAATATGCATTTCCTTACAATCAACTGACCCTGATGAAGAACCATATTTATATATCGCATGTGAAAAAATCGAATATGAAATAGTGGATGACACAAAATCAAATATGTAATACTTTATTAAGTTAGCGAATAAATTAACAAGTTTTATTTAGAATAATAACAAGATTTGAATGTCTTGTTTTTGTTTATAATAAATGATAAAATCAATTACAAGAAATACCAACTGGTAAATCTATACTTGGAAGGATAGTCAGTAGAAGACAAACAATAGTACATTGTCAAATATTTTCAAAACGCATGTGAGGAAGTGTAGAAATGTTTAAGTTAGTATCGAAATATGAACCGAGCGGGGATCAACCCCAGGCGATAAAAGAGTTAGTTGAAGGCATAAAATCCGGAAAAAAACGGCAAGTACTATTAGGAGCAACAGGTACTGGTAAAACGTTTACTATGGCAAATGTAATTGCTCAAGTAAATAAACCCACACTAATTTTAGCGCACAATAAAACGCTTGCTGGGCAACTTT
>CACYEG010000092.1 GCA_902773365.1 uncultured Erysipelotrichaceae bacterium | reverse complement strand
TCGCTATTCTTGATTAGTGTTTTCTTCTTTAATATAATTCTCATTAATAGATTCATCTATATCTTTTAATATATTTTCGTTTACTTCATCATATATTTCTTGATAGTCGTCAAAATCATCAGAAACGTTAACTCTAACTTTGGTATCCCCTACTATTTCTACACCTAACTCCTTACGAACAGTAAACGTTATGTTACCATCTTTTATACTTACATCGACGACATTAGGATCTGATAAAGAGTTGACGATAATTTCTTTTGATGTAGTTAAATTGGTATTAGATACAATTGGTACATTCATTTTATCACTATATGTGAAAGTATCGCTGCACACATCTGTTTTACTATCTGAATCGTACGAATACCATACATTAACATCATATTTTCCATCGACATACACGTCGTTATTTATACTTTTGCCATTAAAAGAATGATTTATTATCCAACAACCTAATACTGTATCTGGTTTGTTTTGGGGTTTTATCAAATGTGTACTTGTAGTAACTCTCTTTCCTTTCCCAATAACCGCTTTTGTAACTATCTCTTTAAAATATGCCATTTCAATTCCTCCTATCATAAGATATGCTTATGCCTAAATAATAGTGAGTATGTGTTGATATATTTTTTTAATATTGGTAAAATCATTATAGAGGTGAAAATAATGGAAAAGGATATTTTTTGTAAAATAATCGATGGAGAGATTGATTCAAAAACTTGCTATGAAGATGAAGTAGTTAAATGCATTATGGATGTATCTCCCGTTGCACCTGGGCATGTATTAATAATCCCAAAGCGCCACTTTACAACCATTTTAGATATGGATGATACGACTATAGCTGCAATTCATAATGCCGCAAGAAAAATGATTAAAAAGATGGAAAACGTATTACCAAATTTAACTGGAGTTAAGGTTGTAGTTAACTATGGAAGCGAACAAGCTGTTAAACACTATCATATGCATTTATTACCTTATTACAGTAAAAATCCAACTTTAACTCAAGAAGAAATCTCTAATATGCTTAAAGACTAATTTTATTATTTAACTAAAAAATAAAAAGCCATAAGGCTTTTTATTTTATAGTATTTAAAAATTCTTTGCTCTTTAAATATAATCCAGTATATCTATCATAGTAGTCTGTTAGTATCTTATTAATATTATTGGCAACTACGCTGCTTACTTTTAAATCACTAATAGTATCTATTTCTACATAATAGTACATTCTAAACATTTTAATTGTCTTTACATCATAGATTTCTTCATTGGTTCTACAATTTTTACAGATATAACCGCCAACATCACCATTAATGGTTATAATATCTTTTGTATTGCCACATTTAATGCAACGATCTAAATCAATACTAACTCCTAAATAATCTAACAATTTAAGTTCTAGAATATTAGTCATAATCATAGGATCTAAACCAGATTCTATTTTTTTAATAGTGCTTAATAATTTATCGTATATAGCACTGTCACTATTTTGCTTAGCAGTCTGATGAGCAAGTTCTACTATATATGTTAAATAACCAATTCTAACAATATCTTTTTTGATATTAACTAGTGGTTCAGTGACATCTGCTTGAATTAAAGTTGAGAGCTTGCCTTCATGATAATATACGCTAAATACACCAATAGTAAACTTTTCGGTAACACTTCTAAACCGACTTTTCATACTTTTAGCACCTTTAGCCATAACACCAATAATGCCAGCTTCTTTTGTCAAAATATTTAGTATTTTGCTAGTCTCGCCGTATGGTGTTACACTAACTATAATACCCTCAAACTCTTTAATCATTTAAATCACTTCCAATGTTGTTACTTCTTTTTTGAAATGCGCTTATACTCTAAATAGTCTTCAATTTTACCTGAATTTTTAAATTTGTTCCAAGCTTCTTCGCTAGTCATTTTTATTTCCCCTTCTCTAATATTATATTGGGGGAAATTCAATTTAATTATTCATTTGTCTTAGAAAAGCCTAACTCTTTAAGGTGAGTTTCTTTATCGCGCCACTTAGGTACCGTTTTACAATATAATTCTAGATATACCTTTTTATCGAACATATCCTCAATATCTTTTCTAGCTTGAGTACCAATTTCTTTTAACATCAATCCACCTTTTCCGATTATTATTTTCTTAAGAGAATCTCGATCGACGATGATATCTACATAAACACTAACAATATCATCTTTTACTTCATAATGAGTCGTAACACAAGTAACTGAATGTGGTACTTCATTGTTTGTTAAGCGTAATATTTTCTCTCTAACGAGTTCACTAATCATAAATTTTGGACTTAAATTTGTTATTTGCGTTTTATCGTAGTATACATTACTATCCGATAGATAAGTTTTAACTACTTTAATTAGTTCATCGACATTATCGTCATTTTTAGCACTTATTGGAACAATATCTGAAAATTCATACATGTCATTATAAGTATTAATTTTATATAGCAACTCTTCATCGTTTATCTTATCTATTTTATTGATAACAAGTATTACAGGGGCATCTGTATTTTTAAGTGTCCTAATAATAAATTCGTCTCCTGTACCTACCCTTTCACTAGCATCGACTAAAAATAATATTACGTCTATATTTCTTAAAAAACTATACGATTCTCTATTTAAAAATCTACCTAATTTATTTTGAGGTTTATGTATTCCTGGTGTATCTATAAAGATAATTTGAGCTTCCTCGTCTGTATAAATTCCTTCAATTGTGTTTCTAGTCGTACCAGCAACGTCGCTTGTAATAGCAACTTTGGCATTAACTATCGAGTTTAAAAGAGTACTCTTACCAGTATTAGGTCTACCGACGATACTTGCTAAACCACTTTTCATATACATCACTTCCTTGTTATGTAATTTTATCACACACTTAATAAATTGTAAATTACTCCTTATTTTGACAATTCATTTTCATATAAACTTTTGTATAACTTGTTTTTCTTTAATAATTCTTTGTGTGTACCCGTTGCTACTATCTTTCCATCATCTACAAGCATTATTTTATCTGCACCAACGACTGTAGATAATCTATGGGCGATTATTAGAATAGTATATTCACCTTTTAAATTATGTATTGCTTCTTGTATTTTTGCTTGAGTTTCATTATCTAGTGCACTAGTCGCTTCATCAAAAAGAATTATTTCTGTTTTCTGAATAAGTGCGCGAGCAATTGCAAGACGTTGCCGCTCTCCGCCTGATAAGTTTACTCCACCCTCGCCGACAATAGTATCATATTTATCTGGTAACTTATCAATAAATTCATCAAGACAGGCTACTTTACAGGCTTCTTTGATTTCTTTATCTGTTACATCCTTTTTAACTAGTTTAAGGTTTTCTTTAATGCTTAAATTGAATATGTATGGGTTTTGACTAATTATCGTGATATTACCTCTTATTGAGTCTTTATCTAATTCGTCGATATCTACTCCATCGATAGTAATTTTACCAGATTCAATTTCATACATCTTACATAATAACGAAAAAATAGTACTTTTACCAACACCACTTTTACCGACGAAAGCGACAGTCTCATTGGCATTTACCTTAAAACTCAAATCGCTTAACACTTCATGTCTTTTATCTGTATATGTAAACTTAACTTTTTTAAATTCAAAGTCGCCATTTACAGTATCTAAGTGTTTGCTTCCAAAGTGTTCTTTTTCAAATGTTTTACCTTCTAATATTTCTCTAATTCTATCTGTAGATAAATTGAATTCTTTGCTTCGCTCTAATAAATTACCAAAAGTAAAAATAAGGGAAGATACTCTACCGGAATAGTTAAATATGATAATTGCACTTGCAATTGTAAGTGATTTAACAGAAACTAAATATACTAACAGAACTACCATTACATAGTCAAAAAAATCAATTACACAACCTCTTAGTAAATTGTATTTCCTATTAATAGAGCTCATATTATAACGAGATGTATTTTGATCTAAAATTTTGTTTCTCATAGCATTTAGAAATGAATATTCACTATTTAACATCTT
>CACYEG010000091.1 GCA_902773365.1 uncultured Erysipelotrichaceae bacterium | reverse complement strand
GGATTTTTGCCATCTTTTTTGTAATTAGGAAAATGTATTTCAAAATAGTCAAATATATCATACATGGCTATAAATTTATGATTTATAGCAATAACATCGTCTTGCCCTAAATTTTTTTCCTCACAAGCTTTAGAAAGCAATTCTGTTATTTTTTTTAAACAAAATTCAAGGATATCTAGAGCAAGATCCTCCATATCACTAGTTTTGAATGGTAAAGCAATCATACGTTTTTGATATTTCTTGTATTTTTCTATTGTTTTTCCAAAGCCTTTTATTTTATGTATTTTATTTAAGCCACAAAGAACACTATATAGTTTAGCGGAAGACGATTCAACATTAAAAGTATAGTTTATTTCGCTCACGTGATCAAAGGGTGCTGATGGGCTGAGCTCTAATGTTCCAAGACCGGTTTTAACCATAAATTGTTCAAACCAATACTTATTAGGCTTATCAAGATTATCTAAATAAGTTAATTTAAACTGCACATCACCTGCCGGTTTATAATTTGGGATTAAATACGATAATGCATGATCTAGATGCTCATCAAAACGATTCTTTAAATTATCTAAAAAGATGTTGGTTCCACCTTCACCTAAAGCAGCCAAAAAATCTCTATATGTTTTTTCTAGCTCTGCATCCGGTTTATTTTGGACCATATGTATTACCTTCTTTCTTGATAAATTATTATAATTGATTAGAGTAATTTTGTAAATGTTTTATAAAAAAAAGGCAACTACTTAGTTTTTTTAACTAGTAGTTGACCTTCTAATAAGTACACTATTGGGTTACTTTCTAGTAGATCTTCTTTGCTCATTCCAAATATATTTGCAACACCTGTTAGAGTATCTCCTTTTTTAGTAATATAATAACTATAATTTGATTTAGGAATCAATATCGTTTGTTCTGGATAGATATAATCATCGGTATTTAATCCATTTAAACTAGCAAGTAAATCGGGATTTATATTGTATCTTCTTGCAATATCGTATAAGGTATCTCCTTTTTTAATTTTATAATATTCAAAGTAATTATCATTATTTGATAAAACAGTACTATCCTCAACTCTATAATTATTATTCATAATATCATCACTCCTACTGATAGGATATGACAAATAACTAATTTGGTTAATATATGTATATAGTTAATCCTTTATTAAAATTTAACTCATCATATTCAAGTATGTCTTTTTCTTTAATGAAGGGACTAGATACATATAGTTTATCATTATATGTGTAATATACTTTTTCATTATCATTGTATATTATATTATTTACTTTTTCACTAATGAGTATTTTATTCATACTTTTATAAAACATACAGTATAGTTTATTATTTTCAATTACGTAATTAAATATGCTTTCTTCTCTAAACTTATACTCGTTATTTTTGAGCTTTACTAGACTTATTTCTTCCCATTTGTTGTCCCATACTTTTCCATAGGTTGCATCACTTACTAATTCAATTGTTTGCTTTTTTGGATCTATCGAATATTCTTTTAAATTTTTTTTATCAAATATATAACCGATTTGTTCATTAGTTCCTAAAAAATAATAGTTAAAACTTACATTAAAGTCTAAATCAATCGTGTCGATATTCCCAGAGTTGATATCTATAATGTAAAATTTATTGAATTCATATTTTTGATCGTAATCTGGAACTACTACATACGACCCTATTTGAAATGAGTACAAATCTGCATAGGTTTCTTTATTAAATATAGTAATTTCTTTTTGATTTTTATCTTTAATCAAATCGTAACCAAAATGATTCCATATAAGAATGTTTTCATTTAAGGTAGCATTTATTTTAATATTCTTGTACTTTTTATTATTGTTTCTAAGTTGATCTAAATTGAAGAAATCATCTATCTCATAATTCAATAAGTTGTAGCTCACTAAATTATTATCTTTAATGCAAATGGGATATGTTTTAATTTTTTGGCTTTTTAGATAGATACATGTAATATCATTATCGGAACTAACTACTGCATCGTTAATTAATTGGTCTTTACTATATTTACTTTTAACTGCCATTTCATAAATATTGTTATTATAGTCAACGCTAAAATGATACATATTCAATTTATCAAAATACTTTTCTGTAATATTTAAACCTTTTATCTTATATTTTAGTTCATAATCGTTTGACTTACATAAATATATAATAAATAATATAATCATCGGTATTAGTAACAATAACGATCCAATTATTCTTTTTTTCATACTACCACCTCTATGAAAAAAGGCATCGATTAGATGTCTTCTTTTCTTTTATATTTCTTTTTAGCTTCCATCATAAATGAAGTAACTTCTGTTTCAATTTCTGGCAAGGCTTTCTTAGATATGTTCGATATCTGTATAACTTCTTTTACAGTATCTATTACGACTCTACCCCATATGAGATTAGAGACAACTTGCATATCATTATATAGATCTGGCGTAATCGAACTAAGAAAATATCCAAATAACACCCGCTTTTGTCCTATTAAAATTCTTTTATTAGTTATTGCAACTACTGCTGTTTCAAAAATGTCAGCAGACTTCTCATTTCTTTGCCCAACAAAAACATATCTCACCATTTCACCAGGATTTAGATGCATTTCTATTACCTTAGAATGCTTTCTTAATCTATGGTGGGTTATTGTTCCTGGGTATTTTCTTTTAAATTCTATTGCTTTTCTATATACTTCTTGCATGTTAATCACCTATTACTTATTTGATTTAATCATTCCAACAGTTTTTAACTTAGAAACTAATTCTTTTTTACCAATATAACCGCTTATACAATCAATTACTTTACCATTTTTAGTAAATAATGTAAGTGGAGTTCCAAAACCTTGAGATAACTCAACTTCCTTTTGGGTATCTGAACAACTTGCTGGTATCATTAATCCCATCTTCATAATTGATGCATATTCTGTCTTATCGTAAGAATCGCTGTCAAAATAGTATATATTAAGATTATACTCTTCTGCTACTGTGTTATAAACTGGTTTAAATTGATTACAGTAGAAACATGAATCTCTACCAAATACTGCCATTGTTACAAGCTTTTTATCATCTACTAGTTTTTTATATGCTTTAGCAGTCTTTAATACTTTGTAATGTGACATGTCTTCGCTTATACCATTTAATTTATCTCCAGTATAAACTGTATATTCATCAACATACTTATTCAATGTTTTGCTGTCTAATTTATCAGTTATAGTTTTGATTACTTCGCCGTTTGAAATGAATAAGTAAGCACTCTTCTTAGAAGCATCTTGAGTTAAACTAGCTAATTCTTCGCTACTTAGATCTTTGGCATTCATATAATAACCATTAACAGCATATTCGCTTGGTAAATGACTATCGATTGTTTTCTTAATCGTTTTGCTTATGTTTTCGTCTTCTTCTCCGACATAAACTAATGCAAATCCAAATTTTGCAGTATCTTCTAAAACACTATTATATTCAGAATACTTAATCTCCTTAATAGATTTATTTTTAATTACATCTACGATAATTGGCACTAATAGTAATAAAACCACTAACACAATTATAATTTTTTTAGCAATACCTTTCATAACCATATCCTCCTTCTATGTATTATTTTACTAGCATTTTCTTAAGAATTCAATATTTTTGTTTATTTTGTTTAAATAATATAAGTACACATATAAATGTGTACTTATATTCAGATTGTTGACAAAGTTCGATACTCTGAGAGTGCACTATGGTGCACTCTATTACAATCTTGTTAATGTATGCTGTACTCCCTCGCAATGTGTTTCATTTGATGGTTCCCAAGTAGTCGCTTCACCATCCGGATATGTCCGTGTCGATGTTTGAAGATATATATCAGATAATATATTTTCTGTATAGAATAATCCATCGTTATCTTTTGCAAATTTCTTCCATGAACCATCATAATCCTTCGACCATGGCAAAAATTTCTGTATATTAAATTCTGGGCCGTCATACTCTCGGCTGGAAACCATTTTATCGTCAATATATCGGCAAACTTTTATGACTTTATCTGCGTTGCTTTCAATTATTATCGTTCTATATGCCAATGTGCCGTTACTATCGATTTCATAAATATCCCTTGCTCCATCTGGATATTCGAGATCGATAACTAAATAATTACCAACATCGTACTTTGTTAAAACACTATCACTACCAGATATTATATCTAATGTCGTATGTCCTGCTGAATCATTGAAACTGAAGTGATGAACTCCTGTTTCAGGAATATGATGGTCTACATATGAACATCCATTTTCTGCTTTTAAGTATTCATAAGTACTAGTAATAACACCATCTGGAGAATACCTCTCTAAAAGCACAGGCTCGCCGTTTTCATAATGCATTTGAGAAATACTTTTTAAACCTTCTATATATGAATAATTTGTATTCAATACTGGTGTACCGTTTACCAAAATGGTTTCTCTTTCTAATGTCCCTGTTGGAGAATATTTAAATACTTTGCACTGTACATGATAATCAATAGTATTAAATTTATAATCGTCGTTTTCTATTTTATTTTTGGTATGTTTTTCTTTTATCCTATCAATATACCACTGTGTATCAGCATATATAGCTACGAAATATTGAGGTGCTCCATCTACCATAATCTGATTTTCTCTTGAATTTATAGTATATCCGTCTCCTTGGACTTTATAAGTGTAATTAATTGTAATCGGCTCATCTAAATATTTACTACTTATTATTGTTTTAGAAGGCCTTGTACTTGAAATCTGTTTTCCTTGAATTGATTCTGTTTTGTATATTTCTTCATAATATTCAATTTGCGCAATAGGATTTTCTTCAGTTCGATCGTATATTTGTTCCACTCTATCAATTCTTTCAGTAAGATCAACTTTGTCTATTGAGATTATTTCTCCATTAGAATTAACAGTGTAAGTTACAGTCTTATTGTTGGATGTAACTAGAACTTTTAATTTCTCTCCATCAACTATTTCTATGCTATCTTCAACTTTATTAACTGTTACTTTATTTTTTTGATTTATATTTACTTCTCCATTTTGATTATAAAAACGTATAGACATACACCATAAATCATCAGTAATTTCGTACTTAAATCCATTCTTAGTTGTATAAAATTTTCTTGTGAATGAATTATTATTATCAAGACTCTTCCAAATTTCTTCTTCTTTTTCTTTAGTATCTCGGTTATACCAAGTTTGAACACTGAAACGTATGCCATTATCTTCTCGCTGATCTTCCGACATATACATAAATCCATACTCGTCGTAATATTCAGTTTTGTTTATTTTGCCATCATCGTTATAAGAATAACATACCTTTGCAGAAGCATCTGCATGGTTTTCTGAATATAATGTGGCAGTCTTGTAACTATCATCTTTCTCAAATACATCAGTTAAGTAATGCTTGCCATTTAAAAGTGGCAATAAGTACTTTTCCGCATCTTCTTCCGGGTTAACACCTTCTATGAGATAATCAGCCTCAAAAGATCCATCAATTGTAGGAGAATAATTAACAGGATACTCGATTTTACTGTCTGTAAACACTCCTATAGTGCATGTGCCATCTGGCAAATATTTTATATCTGCTAATACATACTTTTGTTCATCATCGTACGGCGTAATAAAAGGATTGTCCGCACCATCTGTAGTGTATATAATTTTTTCTACTGCATTACTATCTAGATTGCTAAGTATTCCAACTGTGTCATATGGATAAAAATGTGGTACTTCCACTTCGATAGTTTCATTACTTAATCCTAATTTAGATGTTAAATAGTATTTACCAGGTTTTAAGTGCTCAAATCTTTCCGACTTATCAATAGCAGTCCAACTGACTTCATATCCATCGTCATTTTTTAAGGTAAGTTTAGTTCCGACGGGCAAGTTACTAACAGTTATACTATCCCTCTTAACCTCAATCTTACACTTTTCGATTTCTTGTTGATATGTTTCGACAATACTTGAACTTTCTTTTACTTGACCGTGAGTTGTAGAATTATTTTTTTCATCTGCGTCTATTGAACATCCTGTAAAAAGTGATACTACTTTTAAGGCTAATGCTGCTAGTGCAGCTAGTCTTAACTTTCTTTTTTTCATATATATCGCCCCTTTTTTTATTGTTGCTTACTTTAACATAGATAGTTACTATTGTCAAGGTTGACAATAGTAACATAATTAAAAAGAATGCACCATAGTGCACTCTATTATAATTTCGTTAATGTATGCTGTGTTCCTTCACTAAATGTTTCATCTGGATATGCCCGTGTCGATGTTTGGAGATACGAATCAGGTGTTATGTTATCTGTATAAAATAATCTGTCGTTAACATTTACTAACTTCTTCCATGAGTCATCATAACTGTCCGACCATGGCAAGAATTCTTGTATATTAAATTCCGCACTATCATAATCTTGACTGAACAATAATGTGTCGCCAATATATCGGTAAACTCTAGTGCCCTGGCCTGCATTTATTTTAGATATCATCGTTCTATATGCTAATGTACCTTCACTATCGATTTCATAAATATCACCAGTGCCATCTGGATATTCGAAATAGATAACTAAATAATTACCAACATCGGATTTTGTTAAAGTACTATTACTACTAGATGTTATATCCAATGTTGTATTTCCTGCTGAGTCATTGATGCTGATATGATGAACCCCCGTTGTAGTCATAAAATGATCTACATAGGAACATCCATTCGCTGCTTTTAAGTATTCATAAGTACTAGTAAGAGTACCATCTATGGAATACTCTTCTAATAGCACCGGCTCACCCTCTTCATAATACATCGTAGAAAAACTTTTCCGGCCACCTGTATATGAAAAATCTGTATATAATACTGGTGTGTACATTACAAAGATGGATTCTCTTTCTAACTTTCCTGTTGGGGAATACTCCAATTTTTTTGTTTGGGTATAAAAATATTTACTATGAGAACTATATTCATAATTTTCATCTCTGCTATATTTTCTTTTTATCCAATCAGTATAATAATTTATTTCACTACCACTATCTACCCATTGCATTGTTTCTTTTCCGCCAGTCTCAATCTGATTTTTCCTCGAATTTAAGTCGCCATGGGTATTATAAGTATAATTGATTGTAATTGGCTCTTCTAAACATTTACTGTATATAATTGTTTTAGAAGGTCTTGTAAGAGGCACCTGTTTTCCATCAATTAATTCTAATTTGTATTCTTCTTCATAATATTCAATTCGTGCGATAGGTTTTTCTGGAGAAAAATCATGCTTATACCAATCGCATATTTTCTCTTCTTTAACAATTTTTTCAGTCAGATTGTCTTCATCTTTAGGTATTGTTTCTTCAAAGAAATGAACAGTTGATGAATAATCGCCTAATATTTCATCGCCATTTGACAGCCTCCATAGTACACAACTTGTCACAGCATGAAGTGACGTTGTACAGCTAGTAGATATGATTTCACCATTTTCATTTTGAATATATGAAGATATTAAAGAAGTACGTGTTTCATCAGAATAATTTACAACATAAGTATAATCATTCGTTAAAAGTTTAAAATCATATATACCTGTGACGGTACCATCATTATTGGTAACCCAATTGAAAGTTTCCGGTAATGGTATTGTCCAATCAATACTGTAGTGTAGCTCTCCTTCATAGTGCAGCATACCTTCTTCCTGCATTGCATTTCTAATGTATGCTTCAATCTCATAATATGGATCATAAAAAGCACCACTGTATCCTACTAATCCATTAATTTGTGATTGCCTTAAAACGGGTGCAAGCTGACCGTCTTCTAATACATATGAGCATTCGATAGAAATGTTGTATTCTTTTTTGCCTAAAACTTCAATATCAATTTTATAAGGAACATTGTACTCATCACTTAGAATAATCTTACCATTCAAAAGTGTTTTAGTGCCGATTTTTACACTAAACTCTGGTCCAGGCATAAGTCTATCTTCTATGCAAATCACATTTTGTGAATTTTGTGTAGAAAAACTAGTATTATCTTTATCTTTACCAGTGTTAGTCTTTTTCGAATGGTTTTCAATAGGTTTGCTGCAACCGTTTCCTGCAGTAACAATGCAAGCTAATAATGTTAATGTGGCAAATATTTTTTTAAGTTTTTTCTTCATACATCTAACTTCCTTTTTAAAATTGCATTTTATTATACAGAAATATATTGAAAAGTCAAGGTTGTGCCGGTAATTAAGCGTACTTATCGAATATTTCATTCAATTCTTTTAGCTTTTCTTGATTCCAAATTTCAATATTTAATTCTTGCGCTTTTGTCGCTTTACTTCCTGGAGCATCTCCTACAATAACTACATTTGTACTTTTACTTACGCTATCACTTGTTTTCCCACCATATGACTCGATTATTTCTTTCAATTCATCTCGTGAATAATCTTCTATAGTACCTGTTATAACAAACTTTTTACCAGTAATTCTTTCGTCGTACTTTTCTTCTTCTCCTTGGTATTCCATATTTAACCCAAGATCTTTAAGACGCGATATTATATTCAAGTTTTCTTCATTTTTAAAGAAGGCACAAATCGATTCTGCAAGAATTGGACCTATATCGTCGATTTGGTTTAACTCTTCATAATTTGCTTCTATTAAATTTTGCATTGTTCGATATTTCTTGGCAAGTATTTTAGCATTTTTTTCTCCAATACCTTTTATTCCGATGGCATATATAAGTCTATCTAAATTATTTGATTTAGAGGCTTCTATACTTTCCAAAAGTTTAGTTACACTCTTTTCTCCAAACCCTTCTAATTCCATTAGTTCCTCTTTTTTAAGGTCTAAGTGGTATATACTTACAAAATCGCTAATTATTCCCATATTAAAGAAATCCTCTATTATGCGTTCTCCTAAGCCGATTATATTCATTGCCTTTCTTTCGACAAAGTGAATTAACGACTCTATATTTCTTTTTGGACATAATTCATTTGGACAGAGCATGTCTACTCCGCTTTTGCTAGGTACTAGTTTAGCGGAACACATTGGACAAGTTGTAGCCATTACAAAAGGTCTTTCATTTCCTGTACGAGCTTCCATTACAACTGACTCAACTCTTGGGATTACGTCACCAGCCTTTATTATTTTGACAGTATCTCCAATTCTAATATCTTTAGCAATACAGTAATCAGCATTATGTAGTGTCGCTCTAGATACTAGACTTCCCATTACCATAACAGGCTCTAAAACGGCATTTGGTGTGATTTGCCCGGTTCTTCCTACGGTAAAGATTATATCTAAAAGTTTTGTTTGTACTTCTAGTGCTGGGAATTTATAAGCCACTGCCCACTTTGGATACCTTATAGTATTTCCCATCGTTTCATGAGCGGCTAAGTCGTCTAACTTAATTACTACTCCATCAATATCGTAAGGAAGGCTTTCTCTTGCATTTTTCTTTTCTTCAATATATTCTAATACTTCATCCAGATTATTGACTAACTTATTGTTTGGATTTGTTCTAAATCCCAATTTTTTCATATATTCTAGCGCTTCATGGTGAGTCTTAATTCCATAATCTTCTGGATTAGGTAAGTGATAAATCCACACTTCTAATTTTCTTTTTGCTGCTATAGATGAGTCTAACTGTCTAATACTTCCCGCTGCTGTATTTCTACAATTTCTAAGTAGAGGTTCCCCATTTTTTTCTCGTGTCTTATTTAAATCTTCTAGTGTTTTCTTTGAAATATAAATTTCTCCTCTTACTTCGATATCTACTGGTTCATTTAACTTTAGAGGTACTTGCTTAATTGTTTTAACATTGTGAGTTATATTCTCTCCTACTATGCCGTCACCTCTAGTGGCAGCGGAGATTAGGTTTCCCTTTTCATACTTCAGCGAAACGCTTAATCCGTCTATTTTAAGCTCACAGACATACTTAGGATTAATTCCTTCTTTTCTAATTCTTTCGTCAAATAGACGTATTTCTCCTTCATTAAAGACATCTGCTAAACTCATCATCGGTATGTTGTGAGTGATTTTTTCAAATTTGTCTAGTATGACTCCACCGATTTGATTAGTTGGAGAATCTGCCCTTTTCCATTCTGGATGTTTTTCTTCAATTTCATATAGTTGTCTTAAATAGTTATCATATTCCTCATCTGTAAGTGTGGTAGCGTTATCTAATACATGGTATTCATAATTCGCTTTTTTAATCAATTCTACTAGTTCATTATATCTTTCTTGATTCATAATAATTCCCTTTCATAGTTTAGTTATACTTTTATGGTCTTTTTTAAGTTTTTTTGCGCCACTTTTGAATGCCACATCTATTAAATCGCCGTCTATTTTTACTATTACTCCGTGGCCAAGGGTTTCGTGATTGATTAAATCTCCCAGTCTAAAGTCTTCATTTTTGCCTGTGTAAAATGATGAAGCTTCTTTTTTCTCTTTTATTAGTTGGTCCTTAGTATTAATTAGTTTTTGATCCATTTCGCTTATAAATCTGCTTGGCATGTTTGCTTCGTCTTTTCCGTATAGCATTCTTCTTTTAGCATTAGTTATGTATAAAATGTCTTTTGCTCTTGTTATTCCGACGTAACAAAGGCGTCTTTCTTCATCGAGTCCGCCTTCTTCCATAAGCGAGTTAGTATGAGGAAAAATTCCTTCTTCCATACCTACTAAAAATACGACGTCGAATTCTAATCCTTTGGCACTGTGTAGAGTCATCAGCGTAACTGCATCGTCATTTGATTCTTCCTGTGAATCGCTCATGAGAGATATTTCGCTTAAGAAATCATTTAAATCTATTGTTCCAGTTCTTTTTTCAAAAGCTGCAGTTAAACTTTTAAATTCCATTAAGTTATCTAATCTGATTTCACTTTCTAAAGACTTCTCTAATTCATATTCCCGTCTCATTCCACTTTTATCTACAATATAATCTATTAAGTCAGTAAGTGTATTAGATTCTAAATATTTTCTCATATCTAAAATCAAGTCTTTAAATTCTAATTCTTTTTTGCTAGTAAGTGAATCGAACATAGTCTTATTCTCTAATATGCTTATCTTTTCAATATTTTTTAAAGCAGAATCCCCTATACCTCTTTTCGGAGTATTTATAATTCTTCTTAAACTCACTTCATCTGCATCGTTATTGATTAACTTTAAATAGGCAATCAAGTCTTTTATTTCTTTTCTTGCTAAATAGCTGAATCCTCCAAATATTCTATATGGCATACCCATCTCGATGAATGTCTGTTCAATTACACGTGATTGAGCGTTAGTCCTATATAAAACGCCAAAACTATTATAGCTTTCATAATTATTTCGTAGAGTCTTAATCTCATCTATTACTAACTTTATTTCGTGCACTTCGTCATAAGCCCGCATATAATTTATTAAACAATCAGACTTCTTGTCGCTCCAAAGACGCAAATCTTTCTTTTCTTTATTATTCTTTATGACACAATTGGCAGCATCTAATATTACTTGTGTACTTCGGTAGTTTTGTTCCAATTTTATAACTCTTGCATCTTTAAAATCTTTTTCAAAGTTTAGAATATTTCTATAATCAGCTTGTCTAAAACTATAAATTGACTGATTCATATCCCCTACAACAAAGATGTTTTTATACTTTGCGCTTAATAGCTTGCTCATCTTATATTGAACAGGATTTGTATCCTGATATTCATCTATCAATATATATGGATAATGATCTTGATATTTTTCTAATACATCCTTGTTTTCCATAAAAAGCTTAACTGGTTTTAATAACAGATCATCGAAATCGACAGCGTTACTCTTATTTAACATTTTTTCATACTCTTCATAAATATTTACTACCATTTTATCGATAGGAGTATTCATAGTTTCTTTCATTTCCTCAGTTGTTACCATTTCATTTTTGAGAAAGCTTATTTTATTTTTTATATAGTTTGGACTAAATTTTTTAGAATCTATATTCTTTTCCTTTAATATCTTTTTAATAACTGATAGAGAATCATCAGCATCGATTATAGTGAAATTGCTAGTAAGGCCTACTAAAGATGTGTTTTCTCTAATAACTTTTACGCCAAAGGAATGGAATGTTCCAATAAAACTAGATGTATCTCCGACGATCGTTTGAACCCTATTTCTCATTTCTTTCGCTGCCTTATTGGTAAACGTAATTGCAAGAATATTGGATGAGTATATACCCTGTTCAATTAAGTACGCGATACGACTTGTAAGTACCTTAGTTTTACCGCTACCTGCTCCTGCCATAACTAGACAAGGCCCATTCAAATGTTTTACAGCTTCTAATTGTTGTTTATTTAAACTATTTAAATATGTATTCATTGTTTCACCAGTTTCATTAACAATATTATATCAAAAACGATAGTATTTTTGTATTTATTTTGTTATACTTATAGTCGAAGACTAGAAGGGGCATGTTTATGAAGACAACTAAAATTGGTTTAATCAAGAAATTTAAAAAGCAGAGTAAACCATTAAGAAGAATATTGTTATTAATCGGATTAATCTATTTAGTAAGTTTAGTGTTTTTTTCTAAAGCATTACTTTTATTAGCAGGTATAGAAACGCCTCTTAGAATAACAGTTTTAATTGTTTTGACACTATTTTTATTTATATATCTCTTATCGAGCATTCTACTATTATTCACTCACAAAAAGAAGAGTTTAATCACTGTATATATAGTATTTATTCTAATATCGGCTGTACTTAGTGTTGTATCATATTATATAGAAAAGACTTATGGAATAATAGAAAACGTACAAAAGTCTCAAGTTACTTATAAGAGCGTTATGATAAGCCTAGTAGATAAAAGTACATATGAGAAAGTTGGCATGATATCATCTAAAGATGATCCAACTGGTTATATCATACCTAAAGATATGATTAAAAAATATAATATTACTGGCGAAATTGTAGAATATGATGATTATATAAGTATGATGAGCGATTTATATGATGGCGTAATAGACGCACTATTTATCGCAGATAATTATGTAACAATGTTTAATAATTATGAAAAATTTCAAAATATTCAAGATGAAACTAAGATTATCTACGAAATGGAAAAGGAATTAGATAATGTCGATAAGGTATCGTATACTTCTAAAGATTTAACGGAACCATTTACCATTTTATTAATGGGCGTGGACGCAACAGGGGACGGGCTATCTAAGGGAGCATCGTTTAATGGTGATACGCTTATGCTGATAAGTTTTAATCCAAAAACACTATCATCCACTGTATTTAGTATACCAAGAGATACATATGTACCAATCGCATGTAGAAATAATCAAGAAGCTAAAATCAATTCTTCCGCTTATGGTGGCACTAGCTGTGTGGTAAAAACAATTGAAAACTTAACTTCAATTAAAATAGATTACTACGTTAAGATTAACTTTACAGGTGTCGTAAAACTTGTCGATGACTTAGGACAAATCGAAGTAGATGTACCTGTGAGTATTTGCGAACAAGATTCCCAAAGAAGATTTGGAGAACACGAAATATGCTTAGAAAAGGGATTACAAAAGTTAAATGGAGAGCAAGCCCTTGCACTATCTAGACACAGGCATTCTTTACCTCTTGGAGACTTTCAAAGAGTGCAGCATCAACAACTTGTTGTCGAGGGGATGCTCAATTCCCTTAAAAAAGTTAAAGATGTCGATACATTCTATAAGATTTTATCAGATGTGACAAATAACATTGATACTAATATGACAACTCCGCAGATATTGTCACTATATAAAACTGCCAAAAAAGTATTACTTGATAAAGATAGTACGACTAAATTATCTATTCAAAGAACTTACTTAACTGGATATGATTTGACGATATATTTACCAAGTACTAAGAGTTATGCATACACTTTCCAATATTATAGACAATCGCTAGATGATATAGTAAATGCAATGAAAATTAATTTGGAGATCACCAAACCAGAACTTATAAAAACATTCTCATATAATCCAAACGAACCATACGAACAATCCATCGCTGGTAAAACATACTATAAGGAAGATAGGCGTGAGTTATTGCCGAACTTTATTGGACAAACTAGAAGTTATGTAGAATCTTGGGCAAATGAAAGAAATATCAATATATCCTTTGTCGAAGTATCTGAAAGCGATCCACTATATAACGGTGGTGTAGATGGTACTATAGTAAGCCAAAAAGAACATGTTGGACAACTAGTTGAAGGCATAAAAACATTGGAGCTTTACGTTATAAAAAGAACAAATGTAAAAACAGACAATAATACTACTGTGGAAACTAAAGAACAGGAAAATACTACGCCAGAAAAGCAATCTGAAGAAATAGAAGAAAAACTACCTAATTTTTATGGAAAAAGTTTAGATGAATTCAACAAATGGAAAAACAATTTAGCGGGTGTATCGATAGTATTCGATGTAAAAGAATTGAGTGTAGAAGACGCAGTAGGTATTGACGGCGAATTATTGAATAATCACATTTATAAACAATCAGTCGAAACTGGAACTTCACTTAAAGATGTTACATCACTAATTGTCTATGTTTACAAAGAATCGAATTAAATATTCGGTTCTTTTTTAATTCGTGTTATAATTATCATAGGAAAGGATGCATTATTCTAGTCAATGAAATTTTATTAAGATGATCCTAAAAAATCATTTAAGAGCACACCTGTGAAACTTTTGGTGTTTGCCTGTTTCGCCCAGATTCGGGTGGATGCTGAAAATGAAGAGTTCATGGGCGCCCGTAACGGCATACGATAAGCGTTCCATTTACTCGTGGAGACCCAATTGTTGTGGGAAACTACAAATTGGGATTAAACCTATTTCTGGTCAAAGCTAGGAATAGCGTAGCTTGGTTTGAGTGAAAATATGGGGATGAAGACAGCTCTATATTTGGTGTACATCTTTTATTATGAGCATTGCTAACTGAAACTATTTTTGCAAAAGAACATAAGTAAAATAAATCGTTGCGAGGAAAACTTCTAGAATGTTTATTCTTACAAGATTGCGGTAGTATCTAAGTGGCAATCAGGTAAGATGCGCGGTAACGACATCTTGATCGCTTAAAAGGTAACTGCCAACTCAGTAATGATTGGTAGCGATTTAGGGAAATCCAACCTGACCTAAGAGCTAAAGTTTATTGTAAGAATCTCCTTTCCTATTAATAATGGTGATAATATGAAAAATAATAAAGAAGATTATTCAGAAAAAGTAAAAAAAGACAACAAGCGAGCCCATTTTTCTAAAAATATGAATTGGGTTATAAAAATAATACTAGCTTCGTTTTTTTTGTCACTTGCCCTTTCATTTTTAACTGACTCAATTGTGCCAAATGTTCCAATAACCATTAGTGTAATAGTTCTATTTTTGTTTATATCTTTAGGCATTGTTTTTGATATGATAGGAGTAAGTGTAACTGTCGCAGAAGAAGAAGTATTTCATTCTATGGCTAGCAAAAAAGTGAAAAGTGCTAAAACAGCTTTATCTTTAATTAAAATTAACTCAAAAGTATCTAGTTTTTGTAATGACGTCGTTGGAGATGTTTGTGGGATAATATCTGGAAGTGCGGGAGTAACTATTGCTATGAGTATTTCAAAGGCACTAAACTTTAGTTTCGTAATAACAAGCTTAATAGTGACAAGTTTAATTGCAAGCATTACCATAGGCGGAAAAGCTCTCGGTAAGAGCTACGCAATAAATAAGTCAAATTCCATATTATATAGTTTTGCAAGATTTATAGATTTAGTTACAATAAAAAAATAAGACGAGTATTATTTATCACTTCGTCTTATTTTTATATACAATGGTAAATATATAAGTTGTCTTATTATTCTTATTATTGGATTTGTATTATCTTTTAGTCTTTTAAAATAT
>CACYEG010000090.1 GCA_902773365.1 uncultured Erysipelotrichaceae bacterium | reverse complement strand
TTCTTATAAAATCGTATGTATCAGACTCTTTTTCGAATTCATATACTTTGTTAAATCCATTACTTTTTAATTTATCTGCAGTATATTTCGACTCAGTACCGACTGTTATAACTATGTCGATAGTGGATTTTAGTATAAGTTCTGCAATCTCTTCATGAATTTCTTTTGAATATTCTTCAAGTTCCAATATATCGCCAAATACAAATATTTTTCTCTTATTTTTAGAGTAGTTAATTACTGTTATTGCATTTTCTACTGAGTCATATGAGGCATTGTAAGCATCATTTATAATAGTAATGCCTCTTTCAGTAACTATCTTTTCCATACGTTTGCTAGTTAATTTAACACTTTCAATGCCTTTTTTAATCTGTTCTTCTGTTAATCCTAGAGTAATGCCCACAGCATATCCAAGAAGACTATTATAGACGAATCCTGGACCACCTACGTTGATTTTATAATTTCTGTCATTGACCTTAAATGTACTGCTAAAATCTTGATATTCAATATTTTCAGCCATAATATCACTTTTATTGTTTATGCCAACTGTCATATAACTACACTTAATATTACCTAAATAATCGTGAAGTGGTTTATTATCATTGTTAATTATCAACACTCCACCTTTTTGTAAGCCGTCGGTAATTTCCATTTTGGCTTTTAAAATATTATTTTGACCATGTAATTTGCCGATATGGGCAGTTCCAACATTTGTAATAACTGCTAGAGTAGGAGAGGCAATTTTAGATAAGTAACTGATTTCTCCAAGAGAATTCATACCCATCTCTAAAACCATTATATCTTCATCTTTATATCTAAGTATTGTTAATGGTAAACCAATATTATTATTAAAATTGCCACTCGTTGAAAGAACTTTATATTTTTGCGATAGTATATTGGTAATGATGTCTCGCGTACTCGTCTTGCCAACACTGCCAGTTATAGTGACAACTGGAATATCGAGCATATCACGCCTAAATTTAGCAATTTGACCAAGTGCAGTAATTGTATTTTCTACTAAAATTAAAGTCTTACCTTCAATTGGTACTTCGTCGTTATTGTTTTCAACTATACAAACCTTGGCACCTTTATCAAAAGCTTCTTTATAAAACAGATTGCCATCGAATGTTTCTCCTTTAATACCAATAAACACATCATTTTCTTGGATGGTCCTAGTATCAATAGAAAAATTTACACATTCTAAATTTTCATTCCCATAAATAAGTTTTCCGTTCGTACAAATTAAAACATCTTTAACAGTTAAATTTTTATTCATATTAATCACCAATTATATTTTACCACAAATAAAGATATTTTTAGAAAGAGATAATTTAATAATAAAAATAATAATAATAGTACTCATGATGATAAACAAAAAGTAAGGAGCTACGTATTTTATTTGTCTTGTGCTTTTTATTTGTAAAAATAACATTATTTTGTTATAATTACTTTAATAGAAAGCGTGATAAAATGGTCAATATTTATAACATGTCGAGAGATAAACTCAATGTTTGGCTAGATAGTATTGGTGTAAAGTCATATAAGTCTATTCAGATATTTGAGTGGCTTTATCAAAAACGCGTCAAGTCTTTCGATGATATGACTAATTTAAAAAAAGAATTTATAGAAAAATTGAAAAGTGAATACGCATTTAACCATTTAACCATAAAGAAAAAGCAGGAAAGCAGTACAACTTTAAAATATCTATTTGAGTTGACTGACGGCAATTATATAGAAGCAGTAGTAATGAAACATGACTATGGTAATAGTGTATGCGTTTCTAGTCAAATTGGATGCAATATGGGTTGTGCATTTTGTGAAAGCGGTAGACTTAAAAAGGTACGAAATTTGGAAGCAGGAGAAATAGTTGAGCAAATTCTTGCAATCGAAGAGGATGCTAAGATTAGACTATCTAGCGTAGTAGTTATGGGAATCGGTGAACCATTCGATAATTATGATAACTTAATTGAGTTTTTAAAGATTATTAATGACCCACATGGTCTTGCCATAGGAGCAAGGCACATTACTGTATCGACTAGTGGAATAGTACCAAAAATACTAGAATTTGCAAACTTCCCGTTGCAGATAAACCTAGCCGTATCGCTACATGCACCTAATGATGAACTTAGAAACAAATTGATGAAGATAAATAAAGTTTACAGTATTGACGCTTTAATGAAAGCAATAGATTACTATTATGAAAAAACTAATAGACGAGTAACTATAGAATATGTTATGCTTAATAATGTAAACGATAGTATAGAATGCGCTAAAGAATTAGCTAATTTACTGCGCGGTAAAAATGTTTATGTCAACTTAATACCATATAATGAGACAAGCCATTTTGAGTTTTCAAAATCGACTGAATCGCGGAGAAAAAGCTTTTTCGATTACTTGCACAAATCTGGCATTACAGTTACAGTAAGGCGAGAGTTTGGCGGTAATATAGATGCAGCATGTGGCCAACTAAGGGCAAATGAGGTGGAAAAATGAAATCAGCATTTATTACTGATCCAGGGATAGTAAGAAGTCACAATGAAGATTCTGTGAACATAGTAAGCAACATGATGGGAGAATACATGTTGATAGTAGCAGACGGAATGGGAGGACACAGAGCTGGTGAAATAGCTAGTGGAATCGCAGTTGACCATTTGAGTGAAAGATTCAAAAATCTCTCTAGTGTCGGAAACAAAGTAGATGCTATAAACTGGATAGATGAAAATGTTGCTATAATTAATAGAGAAATTATAAAATATGCAAATAATAATCCGGAATGTCTGGGAATGGGCTCAACGTTAGTTGTTGCTATTCTTACAAATGACTATTTAATTTTTGGCAATATTGGTGACTCTAGTGGATTTGTTTTAAAAAATGGAAAACTTCACAAAGTAACTAAAGATCATACTCTTGTAAATGTACTTGTAGATGCTGGAGATTTGACTCCAGAAGAAGCACAAAATCATCCAAAGAAAAATGTATTAATGAAGGCACTAGGAGTTATAGAGAATGCCGAGTTAGATAGATTTACAGTCGATTCACCGGTGGACGGAATATTCCTAGCAAGCGATGGCCTTACTAATATGCTTTCGACCGAACAAATAGAATCGATTTTGGCAGATGAGGATTTAACTATTAATGAGAAGTTGGCTAAATTAGTTAAGAAGTGCAATTCTAGAGGTGGAACTGATAACATCTCTATTGCGTATCTTGTAAAGGAGAGTAACTAATATGATAATGAAGGGGCAAAAAATAAACGATAGATATCAAATTATAAAGTCAATTGGTGAAGGTGGGATGGCCAATGTGTATCTCGCCTATGATACTATACTTGATCGAAATGTCGCGGTTAAAATCCTTCGTGGAGATTTAGCTAATGACGAAAAATTTGTTAGACGTTTTCAAAGAGAAGCACTGAGTGCCAGCAGTCTTTCGCATCCAAACATTGTAGAGGTATATGATGTTGGCGAGGATAATGGCAACTATTATATTGTTATGGAGTATATCGAAGGTAAACATTTGAAAGAACTCATCAAAAAAAGAGGGAAACTTTCTCTTAGTGAAACACTAGATATCGTAAGTCAAGTTTGCGATGGTCTTGCAACTGCGCACGATTCTTATATTATACATAGAGATATAAAACCTCAAAATATCATGATATTGGATAGTGGTTTAGTGAAAATTACCGACTTTGGTATTGCGATGGCTTTAAATAGTACTCAACTAACTCAAACAAATTCCGTTATGGGAAGTGTTCACTATTTGCCACCTGAACAAGCTAGTGGAAAAGGTTGTACAATGCAAAGTGATATTTATTCAATGGGAATACTTATGTACGAGCTTTTAACTGGCGAGCTTCCATTTAGAGGAGATAACGCAGTTGAAATAGCGTTAAAACAATTAAAAGAACCACTACCAGATATTAGAGAGAAATTACCTGATATTCCTAATTCTATAGTTAATATATTAAAACGAGCAACTGCTAAAAATCCAAAAAACAGATACACTGATGCAAGAGAAATGCTAGAAGATATGAAAACAGCGATGAGTGATGACAGAGTAAAAGAAGAAATAATCGAATACAAGTATCCAGAATTTGACGAGGCTATTAAGAAAACTAAAAAGTCAGATAATGAAACTAAAAGTATAGAAACGCCGATAGTTAGCAAAGAGGTGACAAGTGACGAAGTGAAAAAAGAAAATAAAACTTTATTAATACTAGGTGCTATATTTACTGGAATTATTGTACTAGTCACTGGAATATTCGTAATTATACCAAAAATACAAAGTGTCGATGATACTAAGGTACCAGTAGTAACGGGGTTAAGTGAATTAGCTGCAGAAAAAAAGCTCATAGATGAAGGCCTTAAAATTAAAAAAGAACTTAAATATGTTGGAAGTGATTCAATAGAGGAAGGTCTTGTTGTTAAAACCGACCCAGCTCAAGGTAGAACAGTAAAAG
>CACYEG010000089.1 GCA_902773365.1 uncultured Erysipelotrichaceae bacterium | reverse complement strand
GTTATTGTATTGCCTAGTTTGAATCTAGTATTCTCTGGCATTAGCGAAAGCTTAGCTTGTATACCCTCTTTTACGATTACATCTAAACTTCTTCCAAAAATTTCGCTTTTCCAAATACTTGCTGGGTCTGTCTCATAATCTCTCATTAAATAGTCAATTAATTCCTTACTTTGTATCTCACTACCTATTATCGGCTCAAATGTACTTTCGACATCGACTTTTATTAAGTGAATTGAACTAGCGACTGCTTTAAGTTTTACACCATATCTCGTACCTTGTTTAATTATTTCTGGAGTATCCAATTTCATATCTTTTAAATCCGGATACATAATACCATATCCTGTACTCTTAGCCATCTTTAATGCGTCTTTTAGTGCACCTGTTTCATTTTTTCCTTCACTATATTCTATAAACATTCTTAAAATACTTGCTTTAGTCGTCTTGGCATCACCCATGACACTAGATAATTTTTCTTTATATAGTTCATCAGTTGCTTCAAGTTTGAGTGTTACCACACCAGTCGAGGCATCTAAATTACTTATATAACTCTTGGCAATATACTTACAGTCTTTAAAATGGTCTATAATTGTATTTACATCTTTAAGTTTCTCGACACTGGTTACTGACTCTCTAATCTTATCTAAATATTCTTTTTTTATTTCGTCATTATTATTTAGAACATGAATCCATTCTGGTACACTTACTTCGACATCTAATACCGGAAATTCCATTAACGCAGTTTCTAATATTCCCATAATATCTATCTCGTTCATAGTTTCTACACTAACAGGTATTACTGGAACATCATATTTGCTAGATATTTCTTCTTTTAAACGAATGGTCTCCGTATTTGTTGGATGCACTGTATTTAAAACGACGATAAATGGCTTACCTAATGTCTTTAATTCGCTTATAACTCTATCTTCTGCTTCTAAGTATTCATTTCTTGGAATATCTCCAAATGAAGCATCAGTTGTTACAACTATACCGATAGTTGCATGATCCCTAATGACTTTTTCTGTGCCAATCTCCGCAGCCTCTACAAATGGTATCTCATCAGGTGTCCAGGGAGTTTTAACCATTCTAGGATTTCCCATTTCATCTTCATAACCAGAGGCACCTGGTATAACATATCCGACACAATCGATAAGTTTTACATTAGCAGTAAAATCTTGTACTTCGATATTTGCACCATTAGATGGTACAAATTTAGGTTCTGTCGTCATAATAGTTTTACCTTGTGCACTTTGTGGTATCTCATCTAAACATCTTTTTTTCTCATACTCATCAATTATATAAGGTACTACTAAGTTTTCTATAAATCTCTTAATAAAAGTCGATTTACCAGTTCTTACTGCACCTACAACTCCCAAATATATTTCGCCGTTTCCCCTTTTGGCGATAGAAGTTAATATATTATTTTTATCCATACATACAATCCTTTCATTTAAGTTTATTTAAAAGAATTGTTTTTAGTACAAAAAAACACGAATGCTCGTGTTTATAATGGTGTAACTTCATCTATTGTGCTTTGATCAGCTACGTCTTCTTTAACAGTTAAATTTATAGAATCTTTCGAATCCCAGAAAGCAGATACATTACAGCTTGATGAATAAGGACTAGGTACAGGCATTTCTAATTTACAAATCATTGGTATTTTAAATGCTGAGCCAAATGCCACACAAGTACCTGGCTGTAAAACTTTCATCTTTTCAATAACATCTTGACTAATATTAGGTAGTATTTCCCCAATATATTTTATATCTTTAGGATGCGTCATCTTAAATATTAAGAAGTTAGAACACTGTGCCAATACGGTATCTGAAATGTCAACAGGTCTTTGACTTATTATGTCGAGTAGCACTCCGTATTTACGGCCTTCCTTAGCAATTCTATCGAATATGTTATATCCAAGTAGAAAAACATCATTATCTTTCTGAATATATCTGTGAGCCTCTTCTAAAAATAAATGGAATGGTATAGTTGCTCTGTTAGAATTACATTTAGCAAATTCAAATATAATACGCGAGAATATTTTAACAATTGCTTTAGCATAAGCATCATCTATTCCCTCTAAACTAATATTGACAATCTGAAATTTTTGGTTATTTTTACTCAAAAGACTAGTTATAAAGTTGTTAACTGATATATAACCGTTGCCATTAAATAAGTCTTTTATATTGCTGTGCAAAATATTATTTAATCTAACTTTTAATAGTTGTGCATCATCGTGCATTAGTGAATTTTGGTTAAATCCATCACTAATTAAAGTAAACTCTAAGCTATTCGCTAAATCTTCTAGTGTATAATTGGTCTCTTCTGGAGTTGGATAGTTATCTATGGAATTATCTAAAAATTTTAATATGTAGTTTGTAATTAATACTTCTTCGCCAAATCTTCCTTGATTGTCTATTGCAAAGCACTCACTGAATGTTCTAGAGTAACCTATTCCTTCGACGCTTGTGTCAAAATTAAATTCAGGAGTGTGACATATATTTATAATTCTAAATATTTCATCCTTTTTTTCTTTAGAAGTTGTATTACTGTATAATACCGTTAGTATAGCTTTAGCAATGATATTATTTTTAAATCTGTGCGTTTCTTCAGTATTAACTGAAAAAATTTTGGCATATCTTATTGCGCGCTCAATAATGGTGAGTTGTGAGTGCTTTTCCGCTTGTAAAAGAATTCCGATATCGTCATCTGTTAAAAGATTCATTGGAATAGATAAATTCTCATCAGTGTTTTCTTTTGGCATCGTGGTCAAAAAACGATAATGATAATATTCATTAATTGTACCTATATTTTTAAAAGCATTTTTATATTCGCCAAATGAGTCAAAAAATATTAAATTGGCATTATATGCTAAACTGACTCTATTAGCTAGAATATTTTGTATTATTCTTGCAACACCACAAGATTTACCGGAACCACTATTGCCAAATATACATAAGTGATTTGCAAAAAGTTCATTAACTGATGGATAAATATTATATCCCTTATAGATTGTACTGCTACCTAATAATATGGTGTCTTTGGATTCTATTCCGATAATATCTTTTAATTCATCGACACTGATAGCACGAATTTTAGAATTCAAATTAGCTTTTCTAAGTAATCCATTGACAAATTTACCATTAATAAATTCACCCAAAAACTTTACTCGGATTTTCCCGTCGCTAATTTCTACGACTTCTCCAAGTATTTTCTGACTATCGTTTTCAAATACAAGATTGATGTTTAATAATTCCCCCTGATTTACACCAGCCTTATACTCTATTAATGCACTATTGTCATTTATAAATAGTATTTTCCCCAACATATTATTCTCTCCTATTCTCTCAAGTTATTTACTTTACGCTCAAGATTACGTATATCTATTTTTAAAAGATTAATCTTTGCTTGATTACGATCTTCTGTACTTTGGACTGCCCCAGGTGCTATTCCTGCTATAGGACATAATGCATTTAATATAATGCTTGTTGCAACAGGTATTGCCAT
>CACYEG010000088.1 GCA_902773365.1 uncultured Erysipelotrichaceae bacterium | reverse complement strand
TTTGATGATATAAGAACTGATATTATAATGAAAAAGAATATCCTTTTTCCTTTCACATTTACCCCCTCCTTATTTTTTAATGGTTAATTGTGCAATTAATTATTCAATTATATGCAAAATTTCCCTTTTTGTTTTGATGCTTATGATAGTAAAAAAAAACAATTTTGTCAATATCATATTTGACAAAATTGCTATTAATCATTAAATGTTGCATCTACGTAGTATATTGGTCTTCCTTCTTTATAATAGTTTTTTTCAAAGTCTGTCATCACGTTATCAATCGGTTTTTCATCATTGTGTAAATCAAGGCTAACTCTATTAAATGTGTACCAATATTGTGACAGAGTTTCAAGAGAATATGCGAACAGCCCCTTATTATCGGTCTTCATTATTATATGTTTGTGCTTTTTAAAAATCTTATCATATAGTTTCAAATACGATTCATGAGTAAATCTCTTTTTCTCATCTATTCCTTTAGGCCATGGCTCTGAAAAAGTTAGATAAATTGTGTCGATTTCTTTTCCAAAAAAATTGTCTATTTCTCTTGCATCAGCATTTATTAATTTTAAATTTGAAAGCTTTTGATTTTTTAGTTTTTCTGTTGCAGTAGCTAATTGAGAATTTGATATTTCAAGGCCAATAAAGTTAACATTTGGAAATTTTTTTGCCATGTTTATTATAAATTCTCCACGCCCCGTACCTAATTCTAGCTTAATTGGATTTTTATTACCAAAAAAATCAGACCATTTATTTTTATATCTTTCAGGATTTTTAACAACATAATTACTTTCATAGATTAATTTGTCTGCATCTTTTACTTTAACGTATTCCATTTTATTTCCTCTTTTCTTTGATTATTGGATATAATACAATGCATGAAGCTAACAATATTACTCCACCGTTTATATATATAATTTTTAATTTGTCTTTTTTGGATAATTTTTCAATGACTGTTTTCTTTTCACCACTAGTTGTCTTTCTACTGTCATCGATACCATAGGTTTCCGCGGAAAAGATAACAATAGATAAAAAAGCCAAGATTATTAACATTTTTTTCATATAATCGCTCCATATAAAGTATACTATATTGTACAAAATTAATCTAGGAAAAATAAAAATTCTCTAAAAACCATACAAAAAGAATACCACTATAGGTATTCTTTTAGTATTTCTACATTTTTTTCTTGCATTGCTACAAATTCTTCTATTATTCCACTTACCTCTTCATTGATTTTTTTCTTGTTCAGAATTTTTCTTCCTTCTATTATTCCCATATTAACACCTTGAAGTATCAATTCTGCAATTTTTGATGAGCTAGTATCAGTAAGTGTTTTCATCTCGACACTACTCCAGGTCATTGCTTTTGTCATAAGGCTGGTTTCATGTGGCTTGCCATCGTTATATTTTTCATAAACTTTCTCTATTATCTGCTGAGTATTTTTGTACTCTTCTAATTCTCTATTAAGTTCTTTTTTTAGTCCTGCATCTTCTACTTTGTCGATGACATAGTCTATGGCATCTATTCCCATACAAGCACCCTTATGTATTTCATCTAATGCATTTATATTTTCTTCCATCTTAATCACCCATTAATAGTATGAAGAATAAAGCTTATAATATACGTCTTACTATTTTTCACCATAAAAAACAAAAAGATAGATGTGATTAAAACATACTATCTCTAGAGCCCAGTCTAAACGACTGAATGATTATATATTTTAACTCGAGCTCGAGTACCAATCAAGTGGTGCTGAAAGAGGGAATCGAACCCCCAACCTGCTGATTACGATTCAGCTGCTCTGCCAATTGAGCCATTTCAGCGTGATTACACAGGTAATTATAGCGCGTACCTGTGCTATTTTCAACTTTTATTTTTCCCAGCGAGCAAATATTCCACACGGTAAAACGACGTCTGAGTTTTCAACTTTAATGCCAAGTTCATCTTTAACTATCGAGCCAGCAAATTTACTAGAAACCGTCAATTTTAAAATATTTTCTAGTACACTTTGTGATAGTCCAGTAGTATATGAATTAATCAAAAACATTAAGGGATTATCACTTAAAAGATTAGAGCAATCCAAGACTAGTGGATACAAGTCTTTTTCTATACTCCAGACTTCTCCATTTGATCCTCTTCCAAAACTTGGTGGATCCATAATGATGATATCGTACTTGTTTCCTCTTCTTAGTTCTCTTTTAACAAACTTTTTTACATCATCTACTATGTATCTAATAGGACTATCTTCTAATCCACTTGACTTGACATTTTCTTTTGCCCAATCGACCATTCCGCGTGAAGAATCTACATGAACTACGCTGGCTCCAGCAGACAAACATGCAACAGATGCAGCACCTGTATAGGCGAATAGATTTAACACTTTTATTGGTCTATTAGATGATTTAATTCTATCCATCAATATATTCCAGTTATATGCTTGTTCTGGAAATAATCCTGTATGCTTGAAGCCCATTAGTTTTAAATTAAATGTAAGACTTTTATAATGTATCTGCCAAGATGATGGAACTTTTGCATTAGTCCAAGACCCTCCACCTTTATCACTTCTATCGTATTTAGCTAGAGCCTTATTCCAATTTTCATTGGTAACAGATGGCCAAATTACTTCTGGGTCTGGTCTATCTAGTATAATACCATTCCAACTTTCTAGTTTTTTTCCATCCTTTAAGTCTAATATCTTGTATTCATCGAAATCTGTTACTACTTGCATACAATCACCTAAAAAAATTTTATCACATTGAGTAATAAAAAAACAGTATAAATCAATTAATTATACTGTTTTCTGTTTTGTACATGTATTTAAAAATTTATCTATATCTTCTATTAATTCCGTAACAATCTTGTCACGTGATACTAACTGATTGTCATGTTGAATTTCCATAACCATTAAACTAGTATTATTAATTATAGATAGCAAAAGTTGTAATGCCCCAATATCTAAAAGCACTTGAGAATTACCAATATTATTGGTAAGTCGGCTAATAGTTTCTTTTAATTTTTCTAGTTTTGACATTACAGAAGCAATATTTAATAAGTTATTTATTTGTTGCGAATCGACTGTGATTTCTACGATGCCATTGTTGCCTATTTGAGAATTAAGCTTGCTAGCTTTCTCATTGTTTTCTTTTGCTAAAATGCTTAATGATAAATCAATTCTTCTATTAATTTCCTGAAAAAGCCCTCTATAAATCTCACTAAAGTATTCTTGACTAAATTCATGCGCTGCATGGAAAACTAAAGAAGTATCTGGGTCATATTCCATTTCATTTTTTTTAATATAAATTATAAGATTTGACATACTTAGATACATTAAAATATTCCTAGCTACTGATACAGCAACTACTTGTCCCATAGCGCTACTCGGAAATACCATTTCCATATATGAATATAGTATATCAAGTTGTTGTACTGGTAAATCTGCCATATCAGCTAAATTCATAACTCTTGCTAACATTTTTCTAAGTGAATCTATGTTTGTATCGCCATAATATTTATTATAAAAACGATTAAATAGGGACACGACTTCAACTGAAGCATTTGAGATAGCACGAGTTTCTTCTGGATGATGAGACGCTGTTGCCAATTTATAGTTTGCTCTTATAGACTCACACATTCCATAAAGCGCACTCAAATAATTATTGATTTGATAATCATCTGTAATTCGTCCTTCTATAATTGAATTGGACATTAAGAAAGTAAGACTCAGAACTTCATTTAAAGTTGTATCACATATATTAGGTAGATTATCATCAGCACGCAATTTATCTGCCAAACGCAATATATCGGTGATTCTTTTTTCATAGTTTTTATACATATTTGGAGATTCAACTAACTCAATCATATACTTCCCCCTTTATTATAAATATTTCTCTATTTTCTTATATTCGCCATTATCTAGTTTTGTCTCAGCAAGTTCTTTTAGAAGTTCTTTCTGGTGTCTATCTAGTTTTTCTGGA
>CACYEG010000087.1 GCA_902773365.1 uncultured Erysipelotrichaceae bacterium | reverse complement strand
GTAGGTAAAGAGATAAGAAAAACAGGTAACATCATAACTAATCCACAAACAGCAGATAGTGTTGTCACATATGCTCTTGCGCTAGCATCACTAGCAGTTGCAGTTGCACTAGTAGTGTTGAGAATTAAAAAACTTAAGAAAGAAAACTAAAACATCTCTAAAATTTGAGATGTTTTTTGATTAAATGCCCAATCATGATATAATATTGATAAACAATAAGGAGGAAATTTATGAAAAATGGGAAAATTGTTGTATGTGGCGGTGGTATTTTAGGAAGTCAAATCGCATATCAGGCTGCCTACTGTGGTTATGAAGTTGTAATACTTATAAGAAAAGAAGATAGTGAACAGAATGTTAAGGAGAAACTTTTTAGATTATACAATATATATGTAGATACTATTAAAAAGATGGAACATCTTACAAAGGAAGATAGTGCATGGGCAAGAGGTATAGCTTTAGAAAGTACTTTCGATAAGGATGAATGCCTAGTTAGTGCCAAAAAAGCGTTAAATAACATTGCGATTGAAAATGAGCAAGCAAATGCTTTAAAGGGAGCCCATATCGTTATTGAATCGATAACTGAAAATTTTGACATTAAGGTCAATTTTTATAAACAAATTGCTCCTTTACTTGACGAAAATACGATAGTTGTTACTAATTCATCGACGCTTTTGCCATCTAAAATGGCAAAATATACTGGCAGGAAAGATAAATATTTATCTTTACATTTCGCCAATAATATATGGAAAAACAATATCGCAGAAGTTATGAAACAAAGCGATACAAATGAGAAATACTTTACTGAGATTATAGAGTTTGCTAAATCAATTAATATGATTCCTCTTGCAGCGTTAGAAGAAAAATCCGGCTATTTATTAAACTCAATGTTAGTGCCTTTCCTATTATCGGCAATGGATTTAGTAGCAAATGGGGTATCGGATCCAGAAACTATCGATAAAGCATGGACTTTAGGAACTGGTGCACCAAAAGGGCCTTTCCAAATAATCGATACAGTTGGATTAGAAACTGCTAAAAATATAGTTTTACAATATCAAAAAGTACCAGATGTATTAGACCCATTACTAAAGAAAATGCTTTTACCATACAATTATGATGGAATGCTTGCTATATTAGATAAATATATAAGCGCTGGCAAATTAGGTATAGTATCCGGAGAGGGATTCTATAAATATGATAAATAGGATTGATATAATATGTTAGATAAATTATTAAAAATTATACCGAAAGAAAGAGTTCGATTATCAGAGCCGATGAGTAAGCATACAACTTTTAAGATAGGAGGCCCAGCTGATTATTTTTTAACAGTTAATAGCCTAGAAGAACTGCGTTCAATATTAAAAGTTGCTAAAGAATACAATATAGCTTTGCATATCATAGGAAATGGAAGCAATATATTAGTTAAGGATAAAGGTGTTAGTGGAATAGTAGTCAAACTCGGAATGAACGATGCCAAAATAGTCAATATAAATGAAGGGGTAGTCGAAGCTGAAGCAGGGATAAGCAACGCAAAATTTGCTGCTTATTTACAAGAAAATGAATTGAGTGGGTTTGAATTTGCAGCTGGTATTCCAGGTACAATAGGCGGTTCGATACGTATGAATGCCGGTGCCTTTAGTGGGGAATTCAAAGATGTTATTAAAGATGTTACATTTATCGATATGGAAAGTCTTAAACTATTTACGGTACCAAAAAGTGAACTTAACTTTGGATATAGACACAGTATATTTATGGATTACAAAAACGCAATTATTTTAAGTGCCAGATTTGAATTTAAAAGAGGTAAAAAAGAAGATATAAAAAATAGGATACTTGAGATATTTAATGAAAGGAAGTCTAAACAACCAATTGATAAGCCAAGTGCTGGAAGCACATTCAGGCGTGAAAAAGATTTTATACCCGCTAAGGCAATTGATGGATCTGGGCTTATGGGAGTTAGAGTAGGTGGTGCTGAAGTGTCTACTAAACATGCGGGTTTTATTATCAATATTAATCATGCTACAGCTAAGGATGTATTAGAGTTAATCAATATAATTAAAAAAACAATTAAAGAAAAATATAGTGTAGAAATTCAACCAGAAATTGAGATTTGGGAATAAGGTAATATTTTAAAAAACAAATAAAAGTGTTATACTGATGATAGGAGGAAGATGTATAATGACAATTTTAATTGCAATCGCAACAGGAGCTCTTGCAGGATGGATAGCAAGCTTAATTATGGGAACAAAAGGTGGACTTATAAGAAATATCATTTTAGGTATTGTCGGCGGGTTCGTTGGAGGTTATGTATTTGGCTTACTAGGAATATCAATCGCAGGATATTTAGGTACTGTTATTACAGCAGTAGCTGGTGCTTGTATAGTAGTATTCATAGTTAATTTATTATTTAAATAAAGACGAAAGTCTTTTTTGTTAGGTATTATGAAAAAAGAATTTGTCGATCCTTTTATTAAAATATTACCTTCCATCGATTTGCATGGTGAAACTGGTGATGCAGCAGTATGGTTACTAGATAGTTTCCTAACTGTAAATATCAAAATGCATAAAGAAAAAGTCGCAGTAATACATGGTAAGGGAAAAGGAATTGTGAAAAAAAGGGTACATGAGTTTTTAGCAAAAGACAAAAGAATTCTAAAATATTATGTATATGGTTCTAATGACGGATTAACTATCGTAGAACTTAAAAAGGATGTTGATTGAATGGAACTCTCAAAGTATATTAGTGATAATAGTGAGCGCTTTTACTACGATTATAGCATGCTATGTCAAAAGCTAGTAGACTTTCTTAAGGAAAATTCAAACTTAGATTTAGAACATATTGCTAAATCTACTGACCCTGTAGATATTTATGAGAGATTAAAAATATTGCTATTAAAAAATAATAAAAAAGGAATAGAACAAGCTTTCTTGAAAATAGGATATTCTTTTCAAGATTTTGAAAAAAGCATTATTATGAGTTTTTTAATAACATTATACCGAGATGAAAAAAGAGCATTTGCTATATATAATGTATTGAAATCTGCTGATATATTAGACGATATTTCATTTAGCGAAGAAGGTAAATGCGAACTTAAAACAAGAAATTTTGGTACTATAGTATCCTATAGTGCTCGAGATATCTTTGCAAGTGACACTGAAGTAATGGCAAAAGTATCAAGCTTAAAAGATAATTTAAAAGATGCATGTCACGAGTTGGCGGAATTTTTAATAACACTCTATCCAGAGTTTAAAGCAATAACAGGTATATCAGAAGGCGATTTACACAGAAAGTTTTATCATTCTGTAGTTCTAGATGAATATGGCTTTATCATAGATTTTCCTAACGAAATTGTTATGCCTAAAGAACAATACTTTTTGCTAAACTCATTTGTATCTATGAATGAAGTAACATATAGTGAATGCAAAGAACAAAGTATTGAGTCCAAAAAAAGCGATGAGAGTGGAACACTATATGATTTATTGAGAAACGCTATATATGTGAACTTATCTCACAAAAGAGATGACTAATTTTTTAGTCAAATAATTAAAATTAAAATTTATTTTATATAAGGAGATTTAATATGAAATTTAATACGTTAGAAGAAGCAATGGAAATTTTTAGAAAGGTTAACTGTGTTGGAAGCGATAATTGCATTTTTACTATATATAAAGATCCAAATGTAGACGCCGCTAAATATGCAATGTTCGGTGCAGTTGGTGGTGCAATCGCTGCTATGTCAAGTGGCCCACAAGAGTGGTTGGAAAAAGAGCAAGCTTTCCTTGTCAACCAAACAGAATCTGGTTTAGGACTAATACCACTTAAAAGTAAAGCACAAATGGTTATAAACGTTTCTAAGATGGAGCCACAATTAGACAAGTATGTATTTATACCAAATGAAACAATCGAATCAGTCGAAATAAAAAACTTTAATTTTTTAAATAAAAAAATACAAAAAGTATATATCAAGATTAGTGGAAGAAATATTTTAAAAGAAGTTGCAAAAGTAAAAGATAAAGATATAGAATATCAAGAAGCAAATTTTGCTAGATTTATGAGTAGATATAAAAAGTAAGCATGAATAAAGATAAGTTAGTATTAAGACATATAAGTGATAAATATATTAATATGGTAAGGATAATTTTTGTTATATCTATTATACTTTTAATAAGTTTATCGATTCTTTCATATTTATTTAGTCATATTATATTAAGCGTTATTTTAGCACTTTTAACGATTTTTTATGCTAGTATCTTGTTATATATAATTAACAAAAAAGTCATTATACAAGATTCTAAAATCATAACTATAAACTTGTTTAGCAAAAAAGGTGTGGGTAGTATACAAGATATTACTTCATATTCAAAAGATTATTTAACTATTACAGTATTTAATAATACCAAAAAATTGTTTACATTTAATTTAAATGGCAGTGAAGATAACGATTATTTTTATAGTTACTTACAAAAATATAAAAAGGTGATTAGTTTAAATAATAAATTTACTATTGTAACTGAAATGGTGATTAGTGTTTTTTTATTAGATATATGTGTTTTCTATTATAATGCAATGGTAAATCCACTTAAGATTTTTACTCTATTTCTGGCGGCTAGTCTTATAATAAAAGCTTTACTTGAACCATTAAAATTTCAAATATTTGATGAGAAAACAATTATTTATAAAAATTTATTTACAAAGAAAAGCATAAACATATCGGATTTATCCAGTGTAACGTATAATAAATATACTTGGTTTAAAACTATTAAAGGATATATAAACAATAAACTAGT
>CACYEG010000086.1 GCA_902773365.1 uncultured Erysipelotrichaceae bacterium | reverse complement strand
GATACTGTAATATTAAGTTGTGCAGTTATGTCTAATAATGTAAGTACTGCTGACTTTTTCCCATTGACAGTTTTATATCAAGAAAAATTATATTCTGTCGGTAAGATTCCAGGAGGATTCATAAAACGTGAAGGAAGACCTACAGATGAAGCAACACTTGCAGCAAGACTTATCGATAGACCTATTAGACCAATGTTTGCAGACGGATTTAGAAATGAAGTGCAAGTTGTCAATACAGTTTTATCAGTAGATCCTGATAATTCACCAGAGATGGCTGCAATGTTTGGCGCAAGCCTAGCGCTTGGAATCAGTAATATTCCATTCGATGGACCAATCGCTGGAGTTAGAGTTGGTAAAATTGGAAAAGAGTATATTATCAATCCAACTGTAGAAGAAGCAGAGAAAAGTGAATTAATGCTTACCCTTGCAGGAACTAAAAGTGACATATGCATGATTGAAGCAGGTGCACATGAAGTAAGTGAAGATATAATGCTTAAGGCTATCGAATTTGGTCAAAAGGCAATTAGTGAGTTATGCGAATTTGAAGAAAAAATTATTAAGAAAGTCGGAGTAGAAAAAGTTGAGGTAGACCTTGCTGCTATAGACCCTGACTTAACTAAAATAGTAAAAGAATATGCAAAAGACGATTTATTTGCTGCACTTACTAGCGATAAAGAAAAGAACGAGAAAGAAGCTGAAGTTGAGAGCGTTAAAGCAGCAGTTGTCGGACACTTTACTGAAGTTTATGCTGAAAAGGAAGATTTGGCAAGTATATTAAAAGATGTCAAAACTTTAGTTGATGAACTAGAAGCAGAGTTAGTTCGCGATATGATAGTAGTAGATCACATTAGACCAGATGGACGTGCACTAGATGAAATAAGACCACTTTCAGCGCGAATTGATCTATTACCAAGAACACATGGTAGTGCCTTATTTACAAGAGGTCAAACTCAAGCTTTAAGTACAACTACACTAGGTGCATTGGGTGAACACCAAATATTGGATGGACTTGGCTTAGAAGATACAAAGAGATTCATGTTACACTATAATTTTCCTAACTTTAGTGTAGGTGAAACTGGTAGATATGGTGCTCCTGGAAGACGTGAAATAGGTCATGGAGCCCTAGGAGAGCGAGCACTACTTCAAGTAATGCCAAGTGAAGAAGAATTTCCTTATACAGTTAGAGTAGTTAGTGAGATCTTAGAGTCAAATGGCTCTAGTAGCCAAGCTTCAATTTGTGCAGGTTGCTTAAGCCTTATGGCTGCAGGTGTACCTATTAAAGCACCAGTTGCAGGTATTGCAATGGGTTTAATTACTAAGGGACGCAAACATGTAATCTTGACAGATATACAAGGCTTAGAAGACCACATGGGCGATATGGACTTCAAAGTAGCAGGTACAACTTCGGGTATAACTGCACTACAAATGGATATAAAAATTAAAGGTATTACTAAGGCAATATTAAAAGAAGCCCTTGCGCAAGCTCATAAAGCTCGTCTTGAAATATTGGATGTCATGACTAGTGTTATAAGTGAACCAAGAAAAGAGCTTTCTCCATATGCACCAAAGATGGCAACATTTGATATTAAACCAGAAAAAATTAAAGACGTCATCGGTCGTGGTGGAGAAATGATTACTAAGATTATTCTAGAAGCCTCAAATGTAAAATCTGTAAACGATAAAGATGCAGTTAAAGTTGACATCGATGATAATGGACATGTAGTCGTATATCACATGGATAAGAAAGTTATCGATAGAACTGTGGATATGATTAAATCAGTAACTCGCGAAGTTGAAATTGGCGCAATATATACTGGTAAAGTAACCAAAGTAGAAGACTTCGGATGCTTTGTAGAACTTTGGGATGGTTGTGAAGGATTAGTACACGTTTCACAACTAGCACACGAAAGAGTCGATAAACCTTCTGATATAGTAAAAGTCGGAGACGAAATTGTAGTTAAAGCTAGCGGATTTGATAATAAAGGAAGATTAAATCTATCTAGAAAGGATGCTTTACCTAAACCAGAGAAAAAAGATAAAAAAGAAGACAAGTAAGACACAATAATTAAGGCATTTCTTGCCTTTTTTTTGTGGCTATGTTAAGATTATTATGGTGAGATTATGGCAAAATATGATGAATCAACAATTAAAATATTAGAAGGCTTAGAAGCAGTTAGGAAGCGTCCTGGTATGTATATAGGTTCTACTGATAAAAGAGGTATGCACCATCTTATCTGGGAAATAGTCGATAATGCAATAGATGAAATAATCAATGGATTTGGAGATAGAGTAAGAATTGTAATACATCCAGATAATTCTGTTTCTATTACAGATAATGGTAGAGGTGTACCAATTGGTATGCACGAATCAGGTAAATCTACTCCAGAAGTAATCTATACTGTACTTCACGCTGGTGGTAAATTTGAAGAAGGTAACTATAAAGTATCAGGCGGACTTCACGGTGTTGGTGGTAGTGTAGTAAATGCGCTATCAAAATGGATGGACGTAACTATCTGTCGTGATGGGAAAATCGTAAATATTAAATTCAAGGATGGTGGTAAAGTCGCAGAACCACTACATGAAATAGGTAAGACAAATAAGACTGGTACAAGCGTAACTTTCATGCCAGACCCAGAAATATTTGGCGACAATAAATTCAGTTTTACCACTATCTGTGAAAGAATGCAAGAAAGTGCCTTCCTACTAAAAAATATAACAATCGATGTTAAAGATGAGGAAGATAAATTAGAAGAAAGGTATCACTATGATGATGGGCTTATATCATTCGTAGATTATATAAACGAAGACAAGAAGCCATTACACAAAACTATCTTCTTTAATGGAAAGAAAAATGATATAGAAGTAGAAATCGCTTTACAATATACAGATTCTTATAATGAAAATATCTTATCATTTGTAAATAACGTTAAAACCGGAGATGGCGGATCTCATGAAGTCGGATTTAAATCTGGCATTACAAAAGTATTCAACGAATATGCTAGAAATAATGGATTACTAAAAGCGAAAGAATCGAACTTCGATGGTAGTGACGTTCGTGAAGGCTTGACTGCTGTAATCAATCTAAAAATTCCAGAAAAATTATTACAATTTGAAGGACAGACTAAAGGAAAGCTTGGTACTCCAGAAGCTAAAAGCGCTGTAGAACAAGTAGTTACAGAAAAGCTCAAATACTTCTTAGAGGAAAATAGGGAAGTAGCACTTGCTATCGTCGATAAAGCCAGCAAAAGTAGAGTAGCAAGAGAAGCTGCAAGAAAAGCAAGAGAAGAAGCAAGAAACGGTAAGGGTAATAAGAAAAGTGAAAGAATTATAAGTGGTAAATTGACGCCTGCCCAATCTAAAAATCCTAAAATAAATGAACTATTCATAGTAGAAGGTACATCAGCAGGCGGAACAGCTAAGCAAGCAAGGGATAGAAAGTTCCAGGCAATATTACCTTTGCGAGGAAAAATAATCAATACCGAAAAAGCTAGTATGTCAGATATCATGAAAAATGAAGAAATCAATATCATGATTCAGTGTATTGGTGCAGGATACGGTTCAGAATTCGATATAAAAGATATCAATTATGACAAAGTAATAATTATGACCGATGCCGATGACGATGGAGCACACATACAGTGTTTACTACTCACATTCTTCTATAGATTTATGAGACCTTTAATAGAAGAAGGCCACTTGTATATTGCAATGCCTCCATTATATAAAGTAGATACTCCTAAAGAAAAAAACAAATATTTCTGGACAAACGAGGATATGTTGGAGTATACTAGTAAGCAATCTTCTAAACCTGTTATTCAGAGATATAAAGGACTTGGTGAAATGAATCCAGGACCACTCTGTGAAACAACCATGAATCCAGAGACGAGAAATCTAATTAAGGTCAATATAGAAGACGCAGTACTTGCAGAAAAGCGAGTAAGTATTTTGATGGGAGATGTAGTCGAACCAAGGCGCGAGTGGATAAATGAAAATGTAGAATTCACTCTCGATGACGACTATAAAATTTAGGATATG
>CACYEG010000085.1 GCA_902773365.1 uncultured Erysipelotrichaceae bacterium | reverse complement strand
TTATAATTAAGCGTTTCATAATTCACCTCGCCTACCAATAATCATTATATCAAATTTTTTCATGTTCATCTATCTTTTTATGTGCACTCAAATACTTTATCTTAAATCCTTTAGAACCAAATTTTGTTTCGTATTCTGTCCTAATATTTTCTTTGTTACAAGCCCATAAATCCAATATTACTTCATCTAAAATATAGCCATATGTACTAAGATTAACTAAACTATCTTCAAAAAGACTGTCATTATCTGTCTTCATAACAATTCTTGCGTCGGATTTAAATATTTTATCGTACACTTGAAGAAATGTTTCATGGGTAAGTCTTCTTTTATGATGCCTTGTCTTTGGCCATGGATCACTGAAATTTAAATAAATACTATTTATTTCATGATCAAGTGCGGTATCAAGTTCCTTAGCATCTATTTGAATAACTTTTACATTATCTAGTTCTAACGCATCTAGTTTTTCAATTGCTTTAGCTAATACACTTTCATATTTTTCAACACCTATAAAGTTATACTCTGGATGTTTCTTGGCCATTCCTATCAGGAAGTCACCTTTACCCATACCAATTTCCAACATAATAGGATTATCATTTTTAAATAAGTTGTTCCATATGCCCTTGGGATATTTGGTACTATTTATGTAATAATCAGAGTTGTTTAAAATTTCTTTTGCATTTTTAACATTTCTTAGTCTCACTAGTTATACACCTACTTCTATTATTTGCATATATTATTAGTACAGGGGGGTATCGTATGAAAAAAGAGCGAAATGCATTCTTTCAAAACAATTCATCTAGCAGTTATTTGTATCCAACGGCACCTATGATGCCAAATATGTATCCAATGGCAACAGAATCAAATAGTGCGTTTTATTCAGGACCGGTCTTGCCTTCTTCGAATAACCAAATGGATATTTACAATAATGAACTAGAAACAAGACTTGCTAAAATTGAACGCCAACTTAACAGATTCGACACTAGAATATCAAAATTAGAGAGTGAAATGCAATATAAAGAAGGCTTAGATTACACTACTAATAATAACATGTATATGGTTTAATTCAAACTTACTTTTCCAAAGGTAAGTTTTTTAATTATTTTATTTAACATTTCTTTGCCAAAAATATCTTGTATAATGTGCATCTTATATGCAATAAATATATAAGTTGCACCACCAATAATGGCATTAACTAAAACAGTAAGAATCGATGAAACTTTACTATTACCAAACATTATAAATCGATTCAATATGAGGAGTTCTACAATCATAATTGTCATCGGAACTAATATTTTACCTAACATTTTGTAGGTTGATACAAAATGTAAATCATGATTTTTTTTCAAATCATGTGTTGCGATCTTAATAGATATTATGTAACCAATAATTGTTGCACTTATCGCTCCCCAAAAAGCCGGTATACCGATTTTATTATAAAGTAATATGAGAGGTATATCTAATAGAGCATTAGCTGCAAATCCAACAAAAACACTTATATAAACAGTCTTATATTTATTTAATGATTGCATTGTATTAAATGTAATTGAGTATAAGTTACCAAATATTGCTCCTACAATCATGAACATTAGTACTTGCGGTCCATATTCACTTATACCATAAAATATATTCCATATAGGTTTTGCAAGAATACATATTCCTACTGCGCAAGGAATCGATATTACGAGTATTATTTGGTAAGCCTTGTTAATTTTATTTTCAACTCCGCACCAATCTCCTTTTACAAAAGAACTTACAATGTTCGGTATAAGACTAACAACCATTCCCATAGAGAATGCGCTTACTATCATGCATACTTTTGTTGACCATGTTGTAATGGCGCTTTGAATAAATTCAGCATCACCAGCACTAAATCCGAGCATATTAAGCCCTCTTAGTATTAGAACCATATCAGTAAAATTATATATGCTTGTTGCAATATTTATGATGATAAACGGAATAGAAAAGGAGGCAATCTTTTTTAAAATCTCTTTATCGGTAATAGAATCTTTTTTATCAAATTTTTTGATACCGAGAGTTTCCTTATTTTTATTCATCTTTACTTTTAAATATATATATGCAACTAGCCCACCGAAAAATGCGCCTGTTACGGCTATTCCCACAGCAATAGTTAATCTTGCCGATAAAACTTTATATGCAAGAAAGCTTCCTGCAAGAAGCACAAATATTCTAACTATTTGTTCTATAACACTTCCTATACTTGTAGGAGTAATTATCTTATGCCCCTGTATATATCCTTTAGTGACACTCAAATAAGGAATAATCAAAACTGCAAAACTTATACATCTAATAACAAAAGCTACATCCTGATATGTATTACCACCTTTAATATTACCGATGATAGATTTAGCCATCAATTCAGCAAATATAAACATTATTAAAAACGCTGCAATAGATAAATAACCTATTATGCGTGTCCCAATTTTATATGCCCTATATTTTGCTTCTTCAAATCCAAGAGTATTATATTCACTGATAATTTTACTTATTGCAGTAGGAATGCCTGAACTGCTGATACCTAAAAATATAGCGTATATGTTATATGCGTAGCTGTATAATGCTCCGCCTTTAGAACCAATAATATCATAAAATGGGATAACGTATAGCATGCCTAGTATTTTGGTTATAATAACTGCAACTGTAGCTATCACTGCGCCTTCAATAAAACTATTTTTCTTCATTAAACCACTAACCTTCATAAATAATCATAGCAGTAAAACAGTAAATCTGTTCTTCCCCACATGTACTTATAGCAACACTATATTTGATGTCGATTAAATCTGTCTCAAGGGAATCTAAAAAATCATTTACTGATTGTTCTAAATCCTTCTCATGACCTTCATCGAATACTTTTACTTTCATATTATCACCGACTATATCATAAAACATTATTTTGAAAAAACAGTCGAATAAAAGTACAACGTTATTATATAGTATCGTTTACAATATTTCAAATTTATTATTAAATTTAGTATATCAAAAAAGTCACTTATTAACAAGTGACTAAAACATTTTATCTACATTACCAGGTACTTTATCTTCTTGAATTGTTTTAATAATTTTATCTTTAGTTTCATTACTTACTGATTTTCCTGTTGCTTTACTCAAACTGTCGATTACTTCTCTTAAGGTCGATTCATCTTTCATATTTCCATTCGATAATTTTTTAGCTAAATCTATAATTGTCTCTTTTTTAACTTTAGTCTTTTTTTCAACTCTATTGAGCATTTCATCATTCATATTATTCACCCAATAAATTATATGAGTGATAGATGAAAAACTATTACTTTCGTGCTTCTATTTCTTGTTTTAATAACACCATAGCTTTTGCAGGATTTGCTTTTCCTTTAGTAACTTTCATTACTTGACCTAAAAAGTAATTAATAAGGTTAGTTAATCCTTTCGTTAAGTAGTCATTTAATTGTGTTGGGTTGGCATCTAATATGTCATTAATAATTTTAATTAACTCATCATCATTTTGCATTTGTTCTATACCTAAAGAGTTAATAATATCAATTGGATTTTTGTTAGTATCCACTGCTTCATACAATGCGTTTTTAGCTTGGTTTTTACTTATTTTTTCTGAATATATCATTTTAATTAAATCTGCAAGGGTCAGAGGCTTTATAAAAAATTCATCAATTGAAACTGATAATTTATTAATTGCTCCTAGAATTATAGTATTCATCCAATTAGCAGCATCGATTGGCTTTATCCCATTTGATACGACTTCTTCAAAATAATCAGAGATTGCTTTTTCTTTAGTTAGAGTGTCTGCGTCAATTGGCTTTATTCCATATTCTTCTATATATGTTTTCATTCTTTCATTTTTTAGACGAGGAATTTCATTTTTAATTTCTTCTAACCAACTCTTATCTATTCTAATTCTCGGTATATTAGGTTCGACAAAATATCTATAATCGATTGCATCTTGCTTGCTTCTCATAAACTTTGTCGAATTTGTTTCTTCGTCGTATCTACGGGTTTGCTGCTCCATTGCATCGTACTTGCCATTTTCTTTAAGTTCTATTTGTCTTGCTATTTCGCAATCGATGACCGCTTTTACTGTTCCAAAAGAATTGACGCCCTTTATTTCGACTTTAGTACCCCAATTATTAGGATTATCCTCATCTAAATTTTCGTCCATTATTGAGACGTTTACATCACATCTAATTTGTCCTTTTTTAGGATCTGCTTCGCTGATTCCAGCATATTGGTACATCGATCTTATTGTCTCTAAAAATGCAACAGCTTCATCTGATGAGTGAAAAGATGGTTTTGTTACTAATTCTAATAGTGGTATACCCGCTCTATTGTAGTCTAGTAGCGTACAATCCGGTAAGTGACTCTGCAAAGCAGTATCTTCTTCCAAATGAATGTTATCTATTTGGGCTTTTTTAAATTCTCCATTATATAAATATTCAACTTCTCCGCCAACACCAATTGGTGCTGGTTTAGTATCTTGAGTTATTTGAAATCCTTTTGGTAAATCAGGATAATAGTAATTTTTTCTTTCAAAATATAAATATTCTGGCTGAGTACAATTTAACATCATACTCATCATTAAGGCTTTTTTTACGACTTCTTTATTAACTACAGGAAGCGTTCCAGGAAATCCCATGTCTAAAGCTTGTACGTATATATTTGCATCTTCACTAAATCCGTTTTTAGCACTAGAAAACACTTTGGAATTAGTATTACTAATTTGGCAGTGCATTTCTAGACCGATTAATGCTTTATATTTATTCATGCGACACTTCCTTTGCTATTTGATTAGAATATCCTAAAGTATTTTCTATAGCATATGCAATATTTAACATGTTCTCATCATCATATGGTTTACTTGTTAAACTTAGGCCAACTGGAAGGTTATTTACAAATCCATCTGGTATGGCAATTGATGGAAAGCCTCCAAGATTTGCAGCCTGTAAGTTTTCATGTAATGGAATCAATTCGTGATCAAACTCATTATAATTTTTAGATAAATCTACATAATTTGCTGGTCCTGCTTCAATCGGCAAGATAACCGCGTCATAATTTTTAAATAATTCTAACCATGCATCAGTAATAATTCTACGAAGTCGTTGAGCATTATAAAAGTACTTCTCTTTATTATCTTTTTGTAAAACATAGGAACCAATTATAAATCTTCTTTTAATAAGTGGTGAAAAATTATTAGTACGATAATTTTTCATCATTTCCACATAATTGTTCCCCTTTTCTCTTGGTCCGAATGAAATTCCAGTTAAATTCGACATATTACTCGTTGCTTCAGCGTATGAAATTACATTATAAACGTTAGCTGTTGCATCTATTATTTTTTTATCTACACTAACTTCTTCAACTATAATTCCACTATCTTTGATTTTATTAAGAGCATCCATAAAGTTCTTTAAGTGAGCCTTTAAAGTATCCGACGCATGTGGATAATTATCTAGACTAACGAGTTCTTTTATATAGCACAACTTTTTGCCTTTTACAAAACCATTAATAGATTCTAATAAATGAATGTTACTTGAATCCCAACTTGTCATATCATGTGGGTCTATTCCTTTCATAGCATCCACTACAATTGCAGCATCTCTTACGTTTCTAGTTAGAACTCCACATGTATCCAAGCTCGATGCATATGGTAAAAGGCCATATCTACTAATCATTCCATATGTAGGCTTATATCCGACAATTCCACAATAGGCAGCTGGCTTTCTAATCGAGTCTCCTGTATCACTTCCAAGCGCATAAGGATAAACTCCTGCAGCAACAGCACAAGCACTACCGGCACTAGATCCCGCGCACATCATGCTTGGATTCCATGGGTTTAATACAGCTCCTGTATGACCAGTAGTACCAGTTGCTCCCATTCCAAATTCATCTAATACAGTTTTGTTAATAGCAACAGCCCCATGTTTTTCCAAATTACTAACGGCAGTTGCGGTATAAAAAGGTATATAGTCTTTTAGAGTATTCGAACTTGCTGTAGTAAGAATTCCCTTAGTACTATAGTTATCCTTTATTCCATAGGGGATGCCACTTAGTAAATCGTCTGTCAAAATCCCTGGTTTAGCATCGTCTAAGATAGTTACGAATGCATTATACTTTTCTTGTATCTCGTGTGATTTATTAAGTGCCTCATTTATTAATTCCTGGCTTGTTACTTTTCCACTTATAAGTGCCTCGTGTATTTCTTCGATAGATTTATTCATATACATATTAATCCACCACCTTTGGAACTTCTACAAGGTCTCCACTTTTAACTTTACAGTTTTTTAATAACTCTTCTAGCGGTATAGATTCTTCGACAGTGTCTTCTCTCAAACTATAATCGTCTCTATCTAAACACCAATACATTGCTTCGACTTCATTTAATCCGTCGAACTTATTGATAAATTCATCAAAATCAGCATCGATATTGGCAAGCTCATTTCTCACCATTTCATTTTCTTGATCAGTTAAGCCAATCAACAATTTATCAGCATAATCATCTACCATTTCTTTTGTAAATGTCATAGTATCACCTCTTACTCCAATTATTTTAACATATTTTGACATTTTGTCATAGTCTTTATAAAATTATTCAACTATAATACCACTCATATAATAAGATACTACTTTTTTATACTTATCTTTATATATATTATAATTATATAATATATTATTATCAATTTTACTAAATGGGATAATCTTATATTTTTTTAGATTCGAATATGTATATAATAATTTGGTATTTAGATTATCTATAATTATCTTTTTTTCTGTTTCTGTCTCTATTTTAATAATGTCTACATTAGCAAGAAGCCCTATTCTTCTTGCATACTCATTTTCATATGATTGACCAGAGACAAAATTACCAAGAGAATAAATAACTAGCGTATCATCTATCCATTCGATCGGTTGGATAACATGTGGATGAGTACCTATTACAATATTTACACCGATACTTGATAAATACGCGGCAATTCTTTTTTGCTCATTGTTTGGTAGACTCTTATATTCGTTTCCCCAGTGCATAGCTACTATAATGACATCTGCATCATCTTTAACTTTTAATACATCAGAGTATACTTGTTCATCACTATAAATATTTACATAGTAGTCTTTTTTTGCTCTTAAACCATTTGTTGAAGTGGTATAGCTTAATAGACTATAGCGTATACCATTTTTTTCATGCACCTTTATAATATCTCTTTCATCTTTTGTGCAAGCAGAACCATTTGTCAATACGGTAGGATATTTATTCCAAAAATTGCAAGCATTAAGTAATCCTGCTTCGCCTTTATCTAACGTGTGGTTATTTGCTCTACTTATGATATTGAAACCGAGTGAAATCATCTCTTCGGCAAATTCCTTGGGAGTATTAAATCTCGGATATCCAGAATACCCAAGTTCCTTTCCTCCAATTATTGTTTCTGCATTATAATATAGTAAATCCGAATTTTCAAATTCACTTTTTACTTCCGTAAACAAATCACTAAAATCGTATATTCCATCTTTATAGGCACTTTTATATATCGGAGAGTGTATTAAAGCATCTCCAACCATCGATAAAGTCAATTTAGAACTAGTAGGTACTACCCCTCCTATAATACTTTCCTTAGATACACTTATAGTTTTAGTGCAAGAACATAATAAAAGACATATAATTAACAATGATATTTTTTTCATGTTAAATTATATGTCTATTTTATTTATTAAATTCACTTAGCAGTCTTTCGTGTATACCAGGTTCTACTATATTTAGTGTATTGATTGCATATTCTAAGCTTTCTTTGAATTCGCCGTTAAGGAAGAATTTTTCTGCTGTATCTAATCCACTTGCAACTTTAGGATTATTAGCTCGATATCTATTTCCATAGACAATTGCATGTTCTGCCATAGAAGCAGTTTTAACAGTATCTACTGTAGTCTTATATAACTTTAAAGTAAGATCTCTAGCAGTATCAACTCGAGTATTTAAAATTTCTATATTGAGTGGTTTTTTTTCTAATTCTTTGACCATTTCTTTGATAGCTTCTGTTGCTTCTGCAAGTTCTATATAATACTTTTTTGGTATTACTGGAAGTTTATAACTGTTTATTTTCTCTTTGCTGATAGCAAGTATATTGGATATTTCATCTAATTGATCATGGGCTCTTGTCTCATCCATTTTATAATCATTGATCATTCTTAAAATACCATCCAAATTGTCTTCTAATCTAATTACTCTTTTGTTTAGTTTGACAAGCTCTTTATTGAGTTTAGAAAATGCCTTTTCCCTTTTTCTAGCATTGTCAACTAACTCGTCATAATCTTCCATAACTCCTTTTAAAGAAACCACGAGAATATTTAATCCTTTTATATCCGTATCGCTTATTTCATATCTCGATACAATTTCGTTCATTTTACTATTTAAGTTAGTAGCAATTTTGTTCATTTTATTAATTTTATTTATAAGATTTTTACCGTTATCTTGAAATTGAGTTTTTGCAAGTCGCTCTCTATCGTAGTCGTTATAAATATTATCGAAATAATCTGATATAGTTTTTAATTCTAACATCGAGTCTTCTAGGTTTAAAACTTTTAACCTATCAAAGATATCCGCAATTTTCTTTTCAGCTTCGTCGGTATTTTCTTTAATAGAAAGATAATCTAGGTTAAACCCATCTCTAACCATTTTCGAATAAATATTGTTTACATCAGCCATTTTCTTAGGTATTATTTTAGCTCCCAATAAAATTATTTCTGGTGCTTCTTCCATGATGGCTTCTAAATTGTTAATTGCATCATCTAAAGCTCTTACTATTTTGGCAACTTCACTTAAAGCTTTCTTATCCATTGCGATTTCAAATGCACTGAACAATTTGTCAATATTTTCAAATTGTAATTCAATAGGAGTTCTAATCAAACTATATGAATTTATATTTTCTTTATACAAATTTAAGACCGATCTATATTTACTTTTAAGTTTAGTAACTGTTTCCCTATTTCTCTCTTCACTCAAAGTAATAGATTTAATCTCTTCTAACAAGAAACTTGCTTTAGTTTTAACATTGTAAATGTTCAACTCAGTTTTGGCAAGAAGAGGCTCTATCTCTTTATATTTTTTATTTTTAAATAAATCCTCTACCTCGATTAAATAATCTGTAAGCATTGGTATATCATTTGTTTTAATCTCGTCGAATCTACGTTTCCATTCATCATACTTTTCCTCTAAGTCTTTAGAGTTAATCATACTTTCTACTTTGTTCAATTCGCTTTGTATATTTGAATTTAAGATGAGATTTTTTTCACGTTCTAACTCGTTAAATATTTCACTATATCTTTTTTTATTATGGCGATTTATAAGAATTAAAACAACTGTGACAATTGCCATAGCTAATAAGATATATGTAAGAGTTAAAAGCCTAACAGTATTGTCCAAGTGAATCACTACCATTCTTTCATCATAAGAAGATTATATCTTAAAAACCTTTATATTGCAACAAGAAAAAATAGCGATTTTCTTTGACAAATACATATGTAATGTGTATAATACTAAATAGCATTTATGGCAGTTTTTGCATTGTTTTTCCTTATGTGTTTGTACTCAGCTTTAAGTAACTTGCTGCCAAGCGAACAATTTACAAACTCCCATTGAAAAACATGTAAACTTTACTATAAAGCAAAATATAGAAAGGAGATTATTATGGCAAGATATACAGGACCTGCTTATAAGAAATCAAGACGACTTGGATTTTCAACTTTAGAAAGTGGAAAAGAATTAGCTAAGCGTCCTTATGCCCCTGGTCAACATGGTACTGACAGAAAGAAAAAATCTAGCGAATATGGTATTCAGCTTCAAGAAAAACAAAAAATGAGATATCTTTATGGTTTAACTGAAAAACAATTCAGAAGAACTTTCGACAAAGCACAAAAGATGAACGGTATTACTGGCGAAAACTTCTTTAAACTTCTAGAATCAAGACTAGATAATGTGGTTTATAGAATGGGACTTGCAAATACTAGACGTGCTGCAAGACAACTCGTTAACCATGGACATATTTTAGTAGATGGATCTAAAGTTGATATTCCATCATATATCGTTAAACCTGGTTCAAAAATAAGTGTTAAAGAATCATCACTAGAACATCCTGCAATTAAAGCTAGCCTTGAAGGAAGAACATCTCGTCCAGCTTACGTCGAATTTGACGAAAAGAAAATGGTTGGAACTTATATTAGATATCCAGAAAGAAGCGAATTAACTGCAGAAATTAACGAATCGTTAATAGTTGAATTCTACAATAGATAAGATTCCTTGTGAATCTTATTTTTTTGCATGAAAAAAGGCTTAATTTAAAGCCTTTAATAATTCATCCTTCTTCATAGTACTGTATCCAGAAACGCCTTTTTCTTTAGCCATTTCCTTTAGTTCAGCAACTGTCTTCTTAGATAGGTCTTTTTTTGCACTTGCTTTAGTTTCAGCCTTAACTTCTTTTGTAGCCTTTTCTTCCTTTGGAGCAGCTACTTTTCCATTAAGTGCGTCATTAGCAGTCTTAACTAAATCTGTAAATGCTTTTGGATCATTGATAGCGATTTCACTTAGCATTTTTCTATTAATAAGAATGCCTGCTTTATTTAATCCATCAATAAACTTAGAATAGCTAATTCCGTTTTCACGGCATCCTGCATTTATGCGAGTAATCCACAATTTTCTGAAATTACGTTTATTTTGTTTTCTATCTCTATAAGCATATTTGCCACTGTGGAAAACTTGTTCTTGAGCAGTCTTAAATAATCTATGCTTGCTTCCAAAATAACCTTTAGCTTGTTTTAATACTTTTCTACGTCTGTTTTTAGCAACAGATCCACCTTTAACTCTTGTCATGATTTACCTCCCCATTAGATGACAGACTTTAGTCTAGCCATATCTCCTTTACTTACAGTACCTTGATTTCTTCTTTGACGTACTTGTTTACTAGAATCCTTTGCAGTCTTATGATTACCATTAGACTTTTTATAAGTAATAGATCCACTATTTCTTACATTTAATACTTTTTTTGTAGCTTTATGTGTTTTTTGTTTTGGCATAACTCTTCCTCCTAAATTCTACTTCTTTGCCTTTGGCGCAAGTATTATAGCCATAGTTCGACCTTCTAATACTGGCTTTTGTTCAATATCTGCATAGTCTTTTAAAGCTTCTGCAAATCTGTTTAAAACATCTGCTCCTAGCTCAGTATGAGCCATCTCTCTACCTTTAAAACGTATAGAACCTTTAACTTTATGTCCTTTAGATAAATAATCTTGAGCATTTCTTTTACGAGTTTCAAAATCACCTACGTCTATCTTAACAGTAAGTCTGAACTCTTTAAGCTCTTTCATATTTTCTCTTTGTTTTTTCTGTTGTTCTTTAACTTTCTTTTGTTTTTCATAACGGTATTTGTTGTAATCCATTATCTTTCCAACAGCTGGTGTAGAGCTTCCACTCATCAAGACTAAGTCTAACCCTGCATATGATGCAAGCGTTAAAGCATCAGCCAATTTCTTAATGCCCATCTGTTCTCCATTTGGGCCAATTACCATGAGCTCACTAACTTTTATTTGTTCATTAATTGGTTGCTCATCTTTTCTCGAACTTGCTATAAAAACGCACCTCCATAATCATATAAAAAGTGAATACAATTGTATCCACTTAAATGCCATAACATATAAAGAGTATAATCTGCTCTTTCCTTGGCTTTTTACCTACTCGCTATAGCAAGTCAGGTGGATGTGGATACATCGCTTTCCTTTTTTTGACAAATATATCTTATCATATTTTATGAGATTGTCAAGAATTAATTTTTTTCTTTCTTTATTTATTTAACGGCCTTAAGAACATCCTTTTCCCGTTCTCTTCTATCCTATTTACCCTATTATATTGATAAAGTTCATTTTCTTCGCTTAGAATGAGATTCTTAATACTTGTCAAATTAACTCCTTTAACACTAATTGTGTATGAAAAACTAGTTCTATATTTTGATTTATTTGGATAATTTTTAAATTCCTCACTAAAATCCACTTTACCAGCTCCTGGAATACAAGCAAAAAACTTAATATAATAGTCCCTTTGCCTCATTTCCACATAATCATATCTATCAGGAACATCGAAAGACAAATCAACAAAGCAGTCATCAGATCGGATTTCTAGAGTACTTGAAGCCAGTTCTGCTTCTTTAGCAGCAACTGCTTGCTTAATTGGCCCTAATATTGTTTGAACATAGCCACCAGTAGGTCCTGATAATAATAAGCTTCGCATAAATTTATTTCTCGCTATCATTAACTCATTTTGCTTTGTCATTTCTTTAGCAAAAGCCAACATATTTTCACGCCTTGTAAAATCAAAGTTACTATCTTCCTCAGGCTTTGTAGTCATTCCGACAGTTATATTTCCTTGTTCATCTATATGCATGGGAATATAGTAAGCTTTGCAAAAGGCAGTTAATCTTTCTTTTATTGGTTCCCATAAGACATCAACGACGTCTGGTGCTGCCTTCACTTTTGCTTCAACTTTCGGGTCAACATCGGCAAGATGAAAAGCTGTTTCGCTCATAGGTATGCGTTGTTTCTTACCGTCATCGACTATTTTCAAATACGAACGTAGAGTTGCCTTATCGAGTATTTTTTGTGTAGTGCAATAGCTAACACCATCTGGACTCTCTATATATTCTGCGCATGATAGATATTCAGACATAAATAGTTTTAGCACTTCTGTAATTAGATATTCTTTATGTGATTCCAAAGAGTCTTCATTATATTTCTCTTGGTTATTAATTATATATTTTCCATAAAAATTTGGTTTATCTATCTCGCCACTTAATGAGCCATAATATGATTGTTGCGTAGCACTTAAAGAGTTACTTGGAACTTTAAATTTAGGCTCTTGTCTTATTAAAACACAATTAGCTATAAAATATTCTAGATCTTGCCTAAAATATTTACCAAAATTTTTTTTAGATTTAGCTATATAACGCCCTATAACATTCCATAGTTTTTGTTTATCACTTTCTTCTAAATCTCTTACTTCAGTAGTTTCGTCTATTTTGTCAAAAACTTCTTTAAATTCTGTATGTTCATTTTTAAATGAAACGCAAATTTGAAGCAACTCACGTAAAGGTACCATAAATAAGGTCATTGTATCATAATGTACTATGGCAACTTCTAGAATATCTTTTGCCAATATTTTTTCTAACTCACTAAATGAAAAAGTGCGTCCTTTTCTATTATTTGACATATCTCTTCTCCCCCCCTTTTTTTGATTGGTAGTTATTGTATAGTATAATAACTAATTTGTCAATCATTTGTGTATACTATTATAAGTATTTTAACTAACTTATGAGATTTATTTTCATTTGTAGCAACCACTTTTTAGGTGATGAGTTAGAAGCAAAGTGTTAAATCCTTCCTTAACATCTTTTTATAATTGTTTTTTTCTTCTGATAATGTCCCATTTAGACACTCTAGAATATATTGACTCTCATGTTTTTCACTTAAATCAATACTACATTCCTCAGTGCCGTAATTAAGATAGAATGATAATATTCTATCTAAATCATTTTCTAAAAAAGTAGAAAGTTCTTCACTTTCCCAATGCTTTTTTAAAGAAATTAGTCTATTATCCTTTATAAAAGTCTCGAGTGGCATCCGGCTAATTGCCTCTCTCATGGCTGGAATTGACAGCCTGTTACGACGTGGGCCTCTTATTAAATCTGGCATATCAGGTATATTGATACTACCGTTATCACTAAGTTCAAGTATCCTTCGCCTTAATTCTTATGCAAGCATAAACGGTAAATACTCACGCATATGGAAATTTATATATCTCTTTCCGAAGTCAACTTTTTCTTTTCTTATATTAAAAGATTCAGTAAAAAACTTGTTTATCAAAAATTATCAATACAATTAATAAGTTTCTCAGTTTACTTTATCACGAATATTCTATCTATTATTGGTGTAACTAAATTTATAAGTAGAATACTAACCATACTTGCTGCATATGGAACTAAAAGTATTAAAAAGTATGTTAATACTGCAATTAATATGCCA
>CACYEG010000084.1 GCA_902773365.1 uncultured Erysipelotrichaceae bacterium | reverse complement strand
AGTTTTTATAAATATAGTTGGATCATATATTAGATTTGTTAAGTCTTCCATAATTTCTTTTCTAACTTCTACTCTGACTCCTATTTCGATACATTGCGAAGTAAAAGGAATATTATATTTTTTTGTAAACTCTTCTAACCATTTTGCACCAGTTCTACCTGGCGCTATCACAACATATTTAGAAGATATTTCTTTTTTTTCTTTGCCAGTTAAGTATTGAACTATATAATTATCATTTTCTTTAACTATATCTTTTACTAAAGCACGTTCAATAAGTGTAACACCGTTCTTTTCTAAATAATTGCAAATCCCTTCAATATATTCTGGTAAATGATCGCTTCCCAAATGCTTTTGCTTAATCATCAAGTATCTTGCACCGTGTATGGCTACTTCTTTTTTAAAGTTAGATGCAGCTTCAATATTTTTAGGATACACGTCTGCATCCATGCCAAACTTATTAAAAACCTCTTCTGTTTCATCAATTATTTTATAAGCTTCTTCTTCACTCATATACTTGAATAGATTACTCTTCCCTAAAATTGGAATAAAGTTTAATTTTTCATCACTAAATGTGCCTGCTCCTCCATATCCAGCAAGTACATTACATGGAACACACTTTTTGCAAGGAACATTATATTTATTCATAGGGCATACTCTATTTTTTACAAAAAAAACCGCTATCTAATATTGCTATTTTTAACATTTTATTTTTTTCTATTAGCTCATACGCACAAAATAAACCAGATGGTCCTGCACCAACTATTACAACATCAAACATTTTATCACCATTTTTATTTTGATAAAATAAAAATGGTATTACAACAAAAAAAGCCCTAAGGCTTTGTTATCTATTGGTGACCTGTACGGGATTTGAACCCATGAATGTATGCGTGAAAGGCATATGTGTTAACCGCTTCACCAACAGGCCATAAATGGTGGGCCCGGGGGGACTTGAACCTCCGACCTCACGCTTATCAGGCGTGCGCTCTAACCAGCTGAGCTACGAGCCCATTATATGGTGTCCCCTCGGGGATTCGAACCCCGGACCCACTGATTAAGAGTCAGTTGCTCTACCAGCTGAGCTAAGGAGACAAAATACAAATTGCTATTCAATTATAACATAAAAAACTCATATTTCAAGATTTTTTTGAAATATGAGTAAATTTTTTTATTATTTTCCCAAATATATTACATTCAACGGCACATTTATTTCTACAATTTTACCATCATTTGATTCACCTTGCACTTTAAATGTTAGTTCTTTTAATTTAGAGATATTTTTTTTACTTAGTTTTAATGCTTTACGATGCATTTCAGTGAAACTAAAATCATATGAATTTATAATATTTTTGAGTTTAAGTTCTTCGTTTATTTCTATTATAGATATAGGTGTTTCAGAAATATAGTATCCAATTTTACCGCTTTTCAATGTAATATTTAGATCATTACATATTATTTGCGGTGCTTGAAATCGATTTATATTGTAACCTATATAAACTGTTCCCGATAAAACTGCACAATTCTCACCAGTTCCACTGAATGTATATATTTTAGTACTTTTAATTAGATATAAATTAAATATTAAAAGTATTATTATTAATATAATCAATGAAATGATTATCGTTAGATATGAATTAAATATTTTTTTTAAATTTTTCATATTACCTCGCTAGCCCTATTTCTATGGTTTGTCCACTTTCAAGTTTTTCTCCTTCACTAATAGACTGAGTTACAACTTTACCATAACCGTCAATTTTACAATCTAATTTTAGTAGTGCACAATAATTTGTAACATCACTATTTGACCAACCTGTTAGGTCTACCATATATATATCTTTAGAATTAGTAAGTAGAAAAACTTTGTTTTCTTGCATAACTGTACTTCCTTTGGTCGGATACTGATTGATTATGCGATTACCTGATCCTATTATTGTGACATTGACATTTAATTTTTTTAATTTTTCTATTACTTCATTGGTATCTTTATTTATGTAGTTTTCTATACTTATTAGCTTAGATTCATCTTCTTTTACAACTAATTGGTCGAGATTTTTATATTTGGCAATACTTTCTACTACTGATTTTACAACTTTTGCCATAGCAGGTGTTGAACCGTGTAATTTTTTTACAGAGAAGTAGATGATATATTCTGGATTTTCATATGGAAATACACCTGCAAAGGAACGAATATTATTATAGTCTCCTGTTAAATATCCTCCTTTACTAGATGCTACTTGTGCAGTTCCTGTTTTTCCAACTAACGTTGTACTAGCTGTCTTATAATATTTTCCAGTAATATTAACATCATCACTGTTTACTGTCATATACATTAATTCCAGCATTTTTTTGATTGTCTGCTCGCTTACTGGTGTACCTAATTCTACCCTTTTTGCTTCGTACAGTATTTCTTGGGTATCATGATCTACAATTTTTTCTACAATATATGGTTTCACCATAGTTCCTTTATTAGCTAAAGTCGTAAGAGCTTGTATATTTTGAATCGGCGTTGTAGTTAAACCTTGACCAACAGATATACTTGCCAAATCCACATCGCTTTTGGGATTTAAAACTCCAGGATATTCATTAGCCATTTCAATTCCAGTCTTAGCAGCAAAACCAAACCTTTTATAGTAGTCGACTAATTTCGTTTTACCCAAAGACAATCCAAGATTTATTGCAGCAACATTACTTGAATACGTAAATCCTGTATCATATGTGATGTTGCCCCAACCTGTTCTGTTCCAGTCGCTTATTACATTTTCTCCAACTTTTTTAGATCCCGACAAATACTTTTTACTTCCGTCGTAAATTCCTTCTTCTATTGCAGTCATGTAACTGAATATTTTCATTGTAGAACCAGGTTCATACGTATAACTAACTAGCGGAGCATTATAGTTTGTAATATTTAGTATATTAGGGTCAAAGCTAGGAGTAGAGGCACTACCGAGTATTGCCCCCGATTTAGCATTAGCAACAGTGACAGTAGCCCACTCATATGTATACTCTTCTTTAAAATCCTCTAACGTATTCTCCAAGTACATTTGCACGTTAGAATCAATCGATAAATATATGTCACTACCACTTTTAGCTTTTTCTGTTAATACCGGTGTATTAGCAATCTGATACCCGTAAGCATCTTTCTGATAAGTGTTTTTTCCATTAATGCCGGTTAGTTCTTTATTATAATAGGATTCAACACCTAATTCTCCGACAATTCTTCCTTCATCGTTTTTCTTAGCATATCCAATTATATATGAAGCAAAATCGCCAAATGGATAATATCGCTTAGTACTAGGTATAAAATCAATACCTGGCAAATCTAATGCCGCAATTTCTTGTTTTTTCTTTTCACTTATATTCGTTCCACCTGGTCCCAAATAAGTTTGATAACCTTTAAAGTTTAAATATTGCATAATTTTCTCAGGACTTGTATTTATATATTCACTTAATGTGTTTGCAGTGTACTCTTTATCGACGACATGATGTGGATGCTTATCATCCGTAGTTCTACTAGATGATAAGTAAGCAACAATCGTATAAGAGTTTACATCTTTTGCTAGAACTTCGTTGTTAGTGCTATAAATAGTTCCCCTAGAAGCACGTAATACTTCTGTCTGCGTATTTCTATTTGCCGCAAACTCTTTAATATTGACCCCATCGACATTTGTTGCATAACTTATATATATTAGTTTTGCAATAAATACACAAAATAAAAGAGCGACAACCAATAGGACATAATAGTTTAATTTAATTGTGCTGCTCTTTTTTTTCATAATAATCCTCCATACAAAACATTGTCGTAAATCAATTATTTATGACAATGATGTTATCATTATTATAACTTAAACCGTATTCTTTAGCAATTCCTTGTATGTTAGATAGACTCGCAAGTTCATCTACTTGCATAGATAGGCTCTGATTATCGTTTTTTTGCTTTTTGACTTTATGTCTTGCTTTTTCTACCTCTATATTACTTTTTGATAGTGTGGCTTGTGAAAAAACCATCGTTACAGGTAATAATGCTGCCAATAGTGCTATTATAGTCAAAAAAACTTTATCTGATCTTAATAACTTTCTCTTTTTATCCTTTTTCATAAATCTATATCCTTTCTACTATACGAAGTTTGGCACTTTTACTTCTTGGATTTATTTTAATTTCCTCATTGCTAGGAATTATCGGTTTTTTATTTATTAGTTTTATTTTTGGTTTATATTCCTCTGGAATATTTGGTAATCCTTTTACTAATGGGTCAATAGAAGAATACTTAACAAATGTTTGCTTAGCTATTCTATCTTCTAGTGAATGGAATGTTATAACTGCAATTCTTCCTTCTTTGTTTAGTAAGTCTATTGCATCAGGTAGGACCTTTTCAAGTACACTTAATTCTTTATTAACTTCTATTCTTATTGCTTGAAATATTTTCCTTTCTGGATGATTGGTTAATGCATACTTTATAGGTACTCCGCTAGTTATGGCATTCTTTAATTCTAAAGTCCTTTCGATTGGTCTATTTTTTATGATAGATTTTGCTATAGAAGAACTATATCTTTCTTCGCCATATTGGTAAAAAATTCTAGTCAACTCTTCGTAAGAGTATTCGTTAACGACATTTTTAGCACTAAACGACTTTGTTGTATCCATCCTCATGTCTAACTCTGAATCCTTTTGAAAACTAAATCCCCTAGTTGCATCATCGATTTGAGGGCTTGATACACCTAAATCGAATAGTATGCCATCGACTTTAGTAATGCCAATATTAGCTAGTTCTTCTTTCATATTGGAAAAATTGGCATGAATTATAGTGACATTACTAGCTCCATCGAATATTTTTTTGGAATAGTCGATGGCTACTAAATCTTGATCGAAGGCGATTAAGCGACCCCTTTTTAATCGCTTGTGAATCTCCATGCTGTGTCCTGCAAATCCTAAAGTCGCATCGACATATATACCGTCAGGCTTAATGTTTAATCCATCAATTGCTTCTTTCTTTAATACGCTAATATGTTCCATGTCTCCACCTTATTCGTAGATTTTTTCAGCGATTTCGGAAAACTGCTCAAGATTATCATCGAGAAATTGCTTATATGCTTCTTCTGACCAAATTTCTAAATGATCATCGAGCCCAAGTATGACGACTTCCTTATCGATGTCGGCGTAACTTTTAAGAACGCCAGGAAGGCAAATTCGATTTTGGGAATCAAATTTACATGAAGTAGCACCTGATAGAAGTATTCTCATAAATTTTCTGGTATCGCTTTTCGTTATAGATAATTCCGAAAACTTTTCGATAACCTTCTCCCACTTAGCCATTGGATATACCATCAAACAATGCTCAAAACCTCGTGCAACGATAACCTCTAACCCAAGTTCATTCAATGTTTTAGAAGGCATCATTAGGCGATTCTTGTTATCTAAATTGTGGTGATATTCTCCTATTAACATGGCAAGTATTCCCCCACTTTCTACCACATTGTACCACTTTCTACTTTAATAGTACAGTACAAACTTTTATTTTTCAAGAAATTTATTCGCCGAATATATGAGTTTACATTTTTTGTGTAAAAGGCATTAGCCCAATGATATCGTGACATTTAACATACCCTATTTTAGAGGGAGGAAAGTTATATGTTGTTCGATAAAAACGGCATGTATATAATCGGAGACGATTATGAAAGCAATTATGATTTTGCGGTTGATATATTAAATGGAAAAATACCTAATAGTGTTGATGCTAAAAGCAATAATGGTTTTTACAGTCTTGAAGAAGCTCTAAAAAGGGGAAATTTATTTCCAAGTTTATATAACAAATATAAGAATTATCAGCCTATGGAATTAAAAGCTAATACCGCTAGAGAAAAAGCTTTGTTAAAAATTCAAATGTTAGATTTTGCAATAAACGATTTAAATTTATATTTAGATTTATATCCTAACGATATAGAAGCATATCAGTTATTTAAAAAATATGTTAAAAGTTGTTTAGAGATGAAGGATGAATATACTTCAATTTATGGGCCTCTTACGCTAGATAGTGTAACTGATGATTATGAATGGTCTAAAGGTATCTGGCCTTGGGAAGAAGGTGGAATGTAATGTATAAATATGTAAAAAGTTTACCCTATCCCATTTCTATAAAAAAGAAAGATTTAGCAATGGCCAAAAATATCATTACACAATTTGGTGGAGCTAATGGAGAGTTGGGTGCAGCTTTAAGGTATTTTAGTCAAAAATTTAATATGCCAGATGATAAAGGAAGAAGTTTATTAAATGATATTGCTACTGAAGAAATGGGACATGCAGAAATGGTTTCTACAATGGTTAAAATGCTTATAGCAGATGCGAGCCTAGAAGAACTTAAAAAAGCCGGATTAGAGGGATATTATACAGAACATGGCTATGGCATATATCCAACTGATGCTAATGGCGTACCATTTACAGCATCCTATTTTGCATCAACTGGTGACATATTTGCAGATTTATCAGAAGACATGGCCGCAGAAGAAAAAGCAAGGGCAACTTACGAAAATCTTATTAATTTAGCTACCGATAAAGATGTAATCGCACCACTACTATTTTTAAGACAAAGAGAGATAGTCCATTTTAATAGATTCAAGGAATTATATGACTATTATAAAAGTGAAAAAAGTAAAACGATGTAAGTTTTACTTTTTTCTTAACATTTGATAAAATTAATTCATAAGAGGTGTATTGTAATGACTATAGTATATAAAATAAGTCCAAATTTAAAAGATGAAATTATCGAACATTATAAAGATACGATGAAAGAAGAAAAGCCACCTTATTCAGTATTTCAAAGTAGCGACGCCGGTACAGTAGTAACATTATACGAATCAGGCAAAATAATGTTTCAAGGTATATCTGCAGATATAGATTACGCCTGGTGGCGCGATAGAGAAGCATTCATGAATAATAGAGATATTGATAGAGAATTAGCCATAAAAGATGCGAAAGATAAGAAGAAAAAAGAAGACTTATTGGACCCAAGATTTAAGGGCGTAAGTACAATCGGTTCAGATGAAGTTGGTACAGGAGATTATTTTGGTCCAATTGTCGTCACAGCCTCGTACGTATCTAAAGAAAATATAGCCTTTATCGAAGGCTTAGGTGTTAAAGATTCAAAAAAGTTAACAGATGAAAAAATATTAGAAATAGCGCCTAAGATAAGTTCTAAAATACCTTTTGTAAGTTATACACTATCATGTAAGGAATATAATGAAGTTGGAATAACTAATATGAACAAAGTCAAAGCAATACTTCATAATAAAGTATTATATTCCCTATTAAATAGAGATAACTACGATTATAAATACGTAGTAGTAGATCAGTTTTCACTAGTATCAAAATACTTTGAGCACATTAGTGAAATACCTAATAAAGTTAAAAATATTACGTTTACAACTAAGGCAGAAGACAAATGTCTAAGTGTTGCAGTATCTAGTATAATTAGCCGTTACATATTTTTAAAGGAAATGAAGGCACTAGAAGAAAAATATAAGATGACTATTCCAAAAGGTGCTGGTGATATAGTAGACAAAGCCGGAAAAGAATTTGTAGAGAAATATGGAATAGAAGAACTTAAAAATATCGCAAAACTCAATTTTAAAAATACAGAAAAAATAAAGAACTCATTAAATTAGAGTTCTTTTATAGTCCAATAATAAACTGTCTCAATTCGTCAAATCCCAAGTTATATTTTGTTACTATCTTCAAATCTATATTACACAAACTAAGTATTTTCTCTTTTATTTCTGCAAGTGTATACTTACTTGCTGCCTCTTTTAATAATTTCACTCTATATGGATGCATATTACCTAACTTCGAACTAATCGAATCGTTATTCTGTTTCATCTCTACAAGTGCTTTAACATTGTATAAAGTTATATACTCCTTCGCAAGCATGACGACTAAAGGAACAAGTTCAATTTTAGATGTCTCTAAGTCATCTAATAAAATGAAAGATTCCTTAATTTTTTTATTAATAACAGCATCCTTAAATTCGAAGATATCCGTCGTATTGTAGTTTGATATGAATTCATCGACATCTTTTTCACTTATAAGTTTGTTGTCTCTTTTCATCATCTTTATTTTTTCAAACTCCATAATAGCGACATCTATCGATAAAGCACACTTAGTTGCAAATTTATTCAAAGCACTTTGGCTAATCGCAAATCCAGATTTTCTTATGTATTCATCCATTACTTTCACTAGTTCATATTGTTTTGTAATAGATGGCGTTGTTATTATGTTAAAACAACTCAATAATTCTTTATTTTTTTTACTGCGTTCTGGTATCTTAGTAGCGCTGATAAAAATCGCTATAGATTGGTTATTTTGATGCTTTAAGTATTCGATTAAACTATCTAAATCAGCTTCTTTACCATCAGTATCTTTATTAAAAAGTGCATCAAAATCTTTGACAACAACAATCTTCTCTGTTTCAAACATCGACGAATAACTTAGATCTTCAATTACTTCTTTTAAAGTTATATCCAAAAAAGATTTGATTTCATATTTTTTGTCACATAAAATCTTTCTTATTTCATCGTCTATTAAATGATAACTAGTTCCATATATTAGATAGTTCATCTCTAAGACACCTCCCCTGTGTTCAAAATAAGTATAACACAGAAAGAAGCAGAAATCTTCTTAAATAGTCTTTTAATACATAAAAAGTTTGTATCAGAAGATTCTTATTGCAAAATAGTGCGATTATAAATCTTTTTTTAATGTCTAATTATAAGATTCTATATATAAATCATAAAAACATATAGAACAAAAATAATTACTATAAATACTCACAATTAAATATTACTTTCTCAATTTTAAAATTATTAACTAAGTTAATTGCTTCTCCCATATGGTCATAATCTCCATGTGGTGATTGTCAAAAATTAAGTCGGATTGAACTATTATAATTGCAAAGAAAAAGAACTATCTAAAAAGATAGTTCTTACTATATTTCTTTGATTATATCAGATAGTACTTTAAAAAAGTCATCATAAAACTGCGCATCATATGCCAACCAACCATCAGAAGCATTACTTATATTTGTAAGTTTAGATTTTAACTCTTCTGGATATTTTTCAATATCATTCTTTGCATTTTCTAATGTAAATTCGCCGTTTTTTTCATAATATTTAGCTTGTACATCTGATTCTAATTTAGTAATCATATTAACAAATCTAGCTTCTGCAGAAACGCCTTCCTTAATTTCATTATATAAAGAAATTAATTTATCACTATTAGAAAAATAACTAAACAATTCAAGTGTTTTATCAGCAGAATAAGACTCATCAGTTCCAATAGAAAGTTCCCTATTGTTTTCTAACTTTTTAAATTCATTAATAGCAATCATTTCATATACTTTAGACATATCTAGATGAAGACTTTGTTTATCATTAAGTAACATTGCTAAAATAATTGTGCCTCCAATGTGATCCATTACAGATTCAACACTCTCCTTAGGCACTCCAACTTCAATCCATCCAGTTCTTAAAACTTTTTTTAATTCTATGATTTTTAAATATTCATTGATAACATTTTCCATATTAAATCCCTCCTGTTTAATTTTATCATAAATATATTGATAAATCAAATGGTTCATAGTTAATAAATATAGTATTTACTATAAACTTCTTTCTATGGACTACAAGTCTCTATTTTTAATTTATTATTTTTAATCTTAAACATAATACTTCCATCTTTATCAGTTCTATATATTTTAGATTCTTTTAAATTTTCTAATACTTCCTTATTTGGATATGCCCATAACGATTATTCTTTCCAACACTAATTATGGAATATTCTGGATTTATTTCATTAATAAATTCTTTACTGCTACTTGTCTTTGAACCATGATGACCTACTTTTAATACATCTATATTTGATAAGTTATATTTGTTTATTATTTCTTTTTCAGT
>CACYEG010000083.1 GCA_902773365.1 uncultured Erysipelotrichaceae bacterium | reverse complement strand
GCTATCATGCTCTGAAATGGATATTTGCACTTCTTATGATTTAGATCCAGATAATAATGCCATTTTAATCGGACAGGGAATGGCTAATAAGGGTTGCTTAACTGTAGTGGAAAGTAGTCAAGGTGGCTTTACTAGTGGAAGTAGTACTACTGATAGTGCCGTTATACAATTTGTTGTGGACCGTCTATTAAACTACTATCCTATAATTAATAACAGAATAGATGAGGTTGCTGATTTAAATATCTTTGAGATAAGGTTTCAATTTGGATCGTCTACGGAAATACAAGAGTTTACTAACATATATTTTAGTAATGGAAATAATACATTTAGATGCGGTACAAATGATAGGCTTGTTCTTCGCTCAGTAATCAATATAGAGCCTATTTATGAAATTATTGACTGGATTTTACAAGATCACGATGTTATTTCCAACTTTACTATACAACAGCAAACTTTATCAATGGCATTCGTAGTTAATCAAACTGAAGAATCAATAAAAAGAGGTATTCCATTAGGTACACTACTATTAACCTTAGATTTTGCTAAATATTCAAAGAGCCAAGAACTACTTGGAAACTATGCAAAAGCAATAATAGAAAGATATTTTAAAAAACTTAAACATTTAAAGCCATTTAAGGAGGCAGCTAGGAAACACTTTGGACAATTGCGTGATGACATGGTTGATAGCGTTCCTGATGAAGTGATAAAACAGCTTTTTGGTGACCCTGCGATATTAAGATACATGTTAAAAGAAACGGATCCGGAAACTCTTGCGCGTATAATAGATGAAGAAGATTTTTCAGAAGGAAGCATAAAAACGTAATAATGATTATTGACTAAAATTTATTTTGTATATATAATAACAACTAATTTAGAAAGAAATTAACACACATGATACTTAATAAATATGATATAGCATTCTTAAAGGCTTTAGGCCTTAGATACGATAGAAAAAAAATTGTATATATACTATGAACGGAAATTACGAACTTCCTTATACCCCATCTAGGCGTGGGGATGGTTGGACTTCTTGTGACCAAAGTTTACCACGGGTTGTGAAACAATATAGCCCGTTCGAAGAAACCATAGTAAGAACTAATGGTGCATACTATATGTTACAACGTTATGGATCAAACTTATCTATTTCTGCCTTTAATGCACGCGCGGAGGAGAAATGTTGTATTAATTTGGCACCCGGCCAAACTCCAGAAAGTTTTATTATTGTAAATGTTACTAAAGATGAACCACTCGGCACACCAAAAACAGTAGGCAGTATATGTTGTACGCAATATACTATATATAATTTTATTTATTTAACTTCTAGAAAAGAACAAATACCGGAAACAGACGATGAACCATTAAATAAATTGAGGAATGCATTTGAACAAGAAATACAACCAGAATTTCGCGAATTTTTTAAAAGTGCTGTTTGTGTTTACTCTGAATTCTTTGAAACTGTACAAAGAGATTGGATCTTACATTATATAAAAAATAACGCAGAAAGTGTGGTTGGTAAAGTTTCTGGAAGAAGACTTAAAACTTTAAGAAATACCGATAAATTGTATATTGAAATAATTCCATATAAAGAAGATAATAAGTACAAGACTACAATATATATTACAATGGAGAGTCGTAATACCGTATTTTCACAAGAATTACCAAATAGAATTTCTCCAGACTCTGTTAATGCAATAATACATTGGATCCTAACTGATCATGATGTAATGAAATTTTTTAACCTAACTAGTACAGATATTTGGGTGGATTTTAGTTTGGATATGAAACGTTCACCTGACTATGGAATGCCTTGTCACTATATTCAAATGAGTTTGGACTTCAATGGTGTTCCAGAAAATGAAAGAACAGCTATAATAGAGGAGTATAAGAACAGTATTTTAAGAGAATTTCCTAAAAAAATAAATGGAACTGAGTACGGAGCTGAAATGAGAAGAGAGGTTGCCGCCCAAGAGAGAGAAAATTTGTTAGCTAATTCAGCTGCTGTTTCTAGTTTTTTCCAAGAGTTAGAATCTTATCCTACGTTGCTTGGAGCGATAATAAGATCTATGCCAGACTATCTACTTTTGGGATGCATAGAAGAAATTAAATCACATTCTGTAGACCAGGGTAAG
>CACYEG010000082.1 GCA_902773365.1 uncultured Erysipelotrichaceae bacterium | reverse complement strand
GAATTAAAGGTACTTGACTTATTAGAAGCACAATATGGAAAGCCAAATGATCAGGGTGGAATAAAAATGTAATTAGAAGATGAGAGTCTTCTTTTTTTATGAGAATTATTACTAAAGGATTCTTCCTTCCATCATATTTTACAAAACTATCCTTACTATGCATTTTGACTGCATATATACCTTTAGTAATATTATGTGTTATACTTTTTGTGTTACACTATTCACGAGATTTAAGTATTTCATAATATTTTCAAACGATATTATAGATTTAAATCACTTTTTGTATATATATTTAGTCTCACATCTATTGTATATCTATGCATAAACTCTAAAATATCGCCATATATATAGTAATTCCGATAAATTTATGTTATTATAACCAGCAGAAGAAAAATATTTATTTCATATTAAACATTTGATGGAATAAAGTGTATAGAAACAAATATTTAAGATGAGAAGATGGTGGAAATATGCTAGAAATTAAGAACATTACTAAAACATATAAAACAGAAGGCTTTGAACAGAAAGCTCTAGATAAGGTTAGTGTCAATTTTAGAGAGAGTGAATTTGCTTCAATTTTAGGCCCATCTGGAAGTGGTAAGACAACTTTCTTAAATATAATTGGTGGATTGGATCACTATGACTCTGGTAATTTAATTATAAATGAAGTAAGTACTAAAAACTTTACTGATCGCGATTGGGATAGTTACCGCAATCATAGAGTAGGATTTGTATTTCAAAGTTATAACTTAATAACGCACCAAACTGTCTTAAAAAATGTCGAACTAGCTTTAACTTTATCTGGTTGTTCTAAAGAAGATAGAAGGAAAAGAGCACTAAAAGCATTAAAGGATGTAGGACTAGAAAAACACGTCAATAAAAAGCCTAATCAATTATCTGGTGGACAGATGCAAAGGGTTGCTATAGCAAGAGCGTTAGTCAATAATCCCGAAATAATTCTAGCAGATGAACCAACTGGAGCATTAGATTCTGATACAAGCGTTCAAATTATGGGAATACTTAAGAAGATATCTAAAGAAAAACTAGTAATAATGGTCACACATAACCCAGAACTAGCAGAAGAGTATTCTAGTAGAATAATCAATATAAAAGACGGAAAGATAGTAAGTGATACTAATCCTTATGACGGAAAGAAAAATACCAAAGAAGCGAAAGAAAACGCAGATAAGAAAAATAAAAAAACTAAAATGACTTTCTTAACTGCACTATCTTTATCTTTTAACAATCTCATGACTAAAAAGGGTAGAACTGTTCTAGTCGCAGTCGCTGGATCTATCGGTATAATTGGCATTGCCTTAATAATGGCAGTTTCAACTGGATTTCAAAATTATGTCGATTCAATTCAAGAGGATACACTAACGTCGTATCCTTTGACAATCATGCAAGAGTCGAGCGATATTGCAAGTATATTATTATCGATGAGAAATGGAAAAAAGACTAAGACAGAAGATAATCAAGTTATCGAGCAACAATATATTACTTCTATGCTTTCAAGTATTAGTACAAACGATTTAAAAAGTTTTAAGAGTCATATCGAAAAAAATTATAGTACTATAGAAAAAGATGTATCTAATATCCAATACGGTTATAGTGTAGACCCTAATATATATACTATAGATGCAACTAAAAAATTAGCGAAAGTAAACCCTAGTAATTTATTTACTACTATGATGGGATCAAATAACATAATGAGTTTATTTTCTGGAATGTCATCTATATACTCGCAAATGGTCGACGATATAACAGAGATAGAAGATGACTATGATGTCCTTATCGGTTCATGGCCTAAAAACTATGATGAAATGATCATAGTACTATCAGAAAAGAGCAGCATATCTGACCTTTTAGTATATTCACTAGGACTACGCGATACTGAAGAACTAACAAAAATGATAACTGCCATAATGAGTGGCGAAACTGTAGATATAAACAATAAACCGATGACTATAACTTATGAGGACTTAATGAACATCGATCTAAGACTCATCATGCCAGTAGATAGATATAAATATAATTCTAAATACGATGTCTATGAAGATATGCAAGATGATGAATCATATATGAAAAAACTATACGAAAAAGCGACTAAATTAAAAATAGTTGGAATTGTAAGTCCTAAAGAAGGGGTTACAACGATGGCCCTAAGTCCAGGTGTTGCATATACTTCGAAATTGATAGATCACATTATCGATTATTCCAAGGAAACAGATATTGTAAAGAAACAAATAAAAAATAGTGAAATCGATGTATTCTCTGGCAATAGATTTGATAGCAAGAATACAGACTTTGGTTTTGAATTTGCAGATTTAGTTAAAATCGATAATAAAAAATTACAGAGTGCATTCAATATAAATATCGACCAAAAATCACTAGCGAGTCAAACAGAAAATTATATGAACGAAATAGCAAACTCGATTACTACAGATATAACTCCAGCGCGTGACTTGTTCAGTAGTAACTTAACTACACTAGCAAATGGAATATTAAATAGCATCGATAAAGAATTTAGTGTAAGTGATATAGATGCGATAGTTGATAACTATCTAAATTCAAATGAACCAAGTAATTTATTATCGAGTATGGAAAAGGACTATGTCATTCCTAAAGATACGTTTAAAACTACCTATAGTGGTCTACTAAAAGCATTATTGAATTCATACATTACAGGATTTAATGCTTATATGGGCTCAGTCAATCCTGAATATGTAATTGACAATGAAAATCCAAAAGCTACGATAGTAAATGAACTAAAAAATACAATTGTATCTTCATACATCAATAGTGCAGCAATAAAGGGAACATGCGAAACTATGGCAAAAGCGATGACAGAAGCTAAAGTCAAAAAAGATGTACTAACAAAAGTTGGCGAATTAACTTCCAAACTAACTAATAGTTTTGCTACATCATTCAATAT
>CACYEG010000081.1 GCA_902773365.1 uncultured Erysipelotrichaceae bacterium | reverse complement strand
TATACCAGTATTTAGGTTTTTTTCTATATTTCCATAAGTTTTATCTATATAAAATTTTGCGTTCTTCCCTCCTGGTGAACCAAGAGTGCTTCTATCTACACTAGTAACTATACTTTTAAAGATTTTGCCAGCTTTTACCTCAACTCGACTATTTGTATTAGTCTCTACTATTTCGTGCCCTAAAGCGCCGTATATGCGTGTATTTGGGTCTATATAAGTAAGTGTACCAATACCAGCAATTGTATCTTTAACATATAGACCTGTTTTATAAGTTGTACCATCATATAGTAGTTCCAAATTTGTAGTAAAAGTTTTATTATTTCTTCTAATAGTTAAATCCACTGAATTATTCTCTATATTTTTTTCTATTGAATCTACTAACTCATTAATGTTATGAATATCGTTACCTGCTACTTTAATTATTTTATCTCCAACTTTTAGCTTTTCACTAGATTTATTTTCTTTACCATTAGTCTTATAAAATCCTATTATCATGATACCGTCTGTATTAATTTCAATTCCAATACTTGCACCGCTTGGAATAATATATTCTGAATAAGCTAAAGTATTTATTGGGATTAACACCGTTAAAATTAATAATGATATTTTTTTTGATAATTTCATCAAGACCACTTCCTTTTATTATTGTGGTCTAAAATCAAATGGATATCATTCCAGTATTTTCCAAATTTTCTTTTTTTGGTTTTACGTGTGATACAACAGAAACAATTCCGCTCACTATTACAAAGAAGTAAAAGTTCATAAATCTATTTAATACTGTTGCAAGGCTTATTAGTTTTTCTGTAAATATTGGCGTAAATATTTGATTAAATCCAACTTCATTTATACCGATTGTACCAGGAATTGGTATTGCTGCAACGCTTGTATATAAGACTCCTTGAAGTGTTACTAATCTATAATATGGAACATGCAAGTGGAATGCTCTAGCAGTTATATAAGTTACAGAGTAATTTGCAAGAGTCTGTATAAAATTTATTGCAAGAATCTTAAATACTAAAGATTTATGAGATTTTATATAACTAGAGCATTCGTGGTATTTTTCAGTTTCTTCGTTTAACTTTTTCATTACTTTATCGTAATTTTTGTATTTTATTTTCCTTAAAGCAAAATCTACTATTTTTTTAATGATTTTAGTTGCCCTCTTCGAAAATAAAAGAAGGGATAAAAAAGATATATAGACTATTGTTACTACGATGCCATATATTAAAAATACCTTAAAAAAGTCCAAGCTGTTATTTAAATATCTGTAGTTAAATATAAGTCCAAGTGACAAGAATATTAAAGCGATTACTTGATGTGAGCACAATTCTAATAATACCATAATAGTACCATGTGATACATTTATGCCATCTTTAGTCATTTGATATACTTCCATTGGCTGTCCACCAGTACTAGAAGGCGTTATTGCACTATAAAAATAATCTATGCAAGTATACTTAAGTGCCTTTAGGAAGTTAATCTTATATCCAAAATTGGTTAAAATCATCTTTGTATTAAAAGACTGAGCAATTAAGTATATACTCATAATAGAGATTCCTATAAAAGTATATTCCCATCTAACATGAGCAACTGTCCTAAACATATAATTTAAATTCTGTCCTCTAATTAAAAAGAAAAAAGTTAGTAATATTAATATTATAAAGAAGATGACATTTTTAAAATAGCTCTTTTTCATTTTACTCCACCTTAATCATTGTAACAAAAATGCTCTATTTTGACAACATAATCTAGTAAATAAAAATAGGAAATATTTAAATTTCCTACTCTTCTGGTATCTCAAAGTCTTTTAATTCACCATTGTCTGTTAGTATTTTATTTACTTTTTCTGTTGCACTATTTAGCTTATCGCCACAGGTTTTAGCTAAATTCATTCCGTCTGTATATTTATTTATGGCATCATCTAATGTGCAATTGCCACTTTCTAGTTCCTTTACTATTGCTTCTAATTTACTCATCGCTTCTTCAAAGCTCATTTCACTTTTCTTTTCCATTATTTGCTTATCTCCTTTACTTCTACTAATAATTTTCCTTCATATAACGTAACATTCAGTTCGTCATTTTTCTTAACACTCTTATATGAAGTAATGCTCTTATCTTTTAAACTAACTACTGAATAACCTTTTTTTAATATTCCAAGTGGATTTAGTAGTTCCAGTTTATTGATTATTAAGTCGAAACTAGTTTTACTTGCCTCTTCTTTTACTTTCATGGAGGAAGTTAATTTCGATACTAACGATTTAATCTTTTCTCTATCTTTCTCATAAAAACTTAATGGATTTTTAAGAATGTATGACGATTTTGCATTATTTAATCTAACTCTGCTGGCATCTAGTTTAGCAAAAACCATATCGTTCAATTTGTCTATCAAACTCGATAATTTTTGTTCTTTTATCTCATATATAGATAGAGGATTTTTTAAAACGTAACTTTCCTTTAAAGCGCTTAAGTGCTTCCCTAAAAATGATAATTTACTCTTAATATTTTCTGTTAGCCTGATCTTATAGTTTTCAATATGTTTATATATATCACTCATCGCTGGTACTGCAAGTTCTGCTGCTCCGGTTGGTGTTGGAGCTCTCAAATCTGCGACAAAGTCTGCGATAGTGAAATCGACTTCGTGTCCGACAGCACTTATAACTGGTATTTTAGAATTATATATAGCACGTGCGACAATTTCTTCATTAAATGCCCACAAGTCTTCAATTGAACCACCGCCACGACCTATGATTAAGACATCCAAGTCGTACTCTTGTGCTTTTTCTATCTGGTTAACTATACTAAACTTAGCAGTATCTCCTTGTACTAGTGCCGGAAAAAGGATAGTATTACATATTGGGAATCTTCTTTTTATCGTACTCAATATATCTCTAATGGCAGCTCCTGTCGGCGCAGTGATTATACCAATTTTTTCTGGGTACTTTGGAATTGGTCTTTTATGCTCTTGCTTAAATAGTCCTTCTTGTTCCAAAGCCTTTTTAAGTTTTTCATAGGCAATATAGAGTTCACCTACTCCATCAGGCTGCATGCTCGTTACAATTATTTGATATTTACCAGTTGCCTCATATACCGTCACTTTACCTTCTACAAATACTTTTGTACCTTCTGCAGGCTCAAAGTTAAGTTTAGAAGCGTTAGTTGCAAACATAATTGCACCAATTACACTAGTCTCATCTTTCAGACTAAAATATAGGTGACCCCTAGAATGCAGTTTAAAGTTACTGATTTCTCCCTTTAGATAAACGTGATCCAAGTGAGCATCTGCTTCGAATTTACGCTTTAAGTAATTATTTAAGGCACTTACCGTAATATAACTTGCCATTATTCTACTTCCTTGACGACTTTATCTAAAACTGCATTAATCATCTTTCTTACTGCATCGCCACTGTATTTTTTAGCAAGTTCAACAGCTTCATTAATTACTACTACTTTAGGAGTATCAGTATACATTATTTCATAAAGAGCAAGTCTTAAAATACTAGCACCTGTTTTATCTAAACGGTTTATATTCCAGTCTTTCAAATGTTTATTAGCAATCTCATTTAACTGATCGTAATATGTATTAACTCCATATACAACTTCTTTTACAAATTCATTATCTATTTCTATGTTTTCTTTAATTACGTCATCTATATTATATTCAATACCACTTTGTTTATATATATCGATTTGATATAGAATAGTCATTATTTTTACTCTTAGTTCACTTCTAGTTAATCCCATATAAATCACATCCTATTAAATTATAACAAAAAAAGACCTTTCGGTCTA
>CACYEG010000080.1 GCA_902773365.1 uncultured Erysipelotrichaceae bacterium | reverse complement strand
CAATTCTAATAGTACCAAAAAAACGTCAAACACTGCTAAAAAAAGTAGTAGTACTGTAAAAAATAAAAAAACTACTACATCAAAAAAGCAAAACAATTCTATAAAAGAATCGGCAGAATCTAAAGCAATAGAACCTATTAAAGTTGAAACAAAAGAAGAGGTTATAGTTCCATTGGAAATAAGCGCAAAAAATAAAGAGGCAGAAAATTGTACTATACTTGGAGTAGTATTACCAACAGGAACAGATAAAGCTGATACAGAAAATAGAATTAAGTTATATATGAAAGATTCACTAGTATTTTCGATAATTATTCCAATTTTAGATTTACTAGCTATGTTATTTATTAAGGCTTATAAGCCATACCCAATAACAAATAATATCATAATAAATTGTTTTATCACACTTTTAATCGACTTTATATTGATATTCGTCTTAACATTTTCAGTTGATTATATCCACGGCGAAAGAATAGTTAGAAGAATTAATAATAAAAAATAAGCCATAATTTATATAGAGGTGTAAAATGAATACTCTATTAAAGCTATTAAGAAGTTTTATTACTTCTTTTTTATTTATTTTATTAATAATCATTTTGATAATTCAAAATATCTTTTTATCGGTTAGAATTAATAATATTGAAATAAAAGAAGAACTAAAAAAAAGTATTGTTAAAATATCGGACGTGTCACTAGATATCTCAGATATAAATTTGGAAGAAAAAAGAGAAGTGGACGATTATTTAGATAAGTATGTTTTATACTTTACTACTAAAAGAAGTTTTCCAAATATGCTTACAGATAGTGATAAAGTTAAAGTAATTATAGAAAAGATAAATAAATCGATAAATGTTACATTTAATCAAGTTTTGAAATTTAGGGATGTATTATCAATAATATCTAACAACGCAATTTTTTTGCTTGTCTTTATTTTTTCGATAGTTATTGTTTTGCTAATATCGATAACAAATAATACGCTTTCTAAAGTATTGGAGTATTATTCTCTTGCATCGATTTTATCAGTATTGTGTATCTATTCAATATCATTTATATTTCAATTGAATTTATTAAATATAAATAAAATAAATATAAAATTATTATTAAACATGTTTATCTATGAAGGTAATTTAATAAACGGCAAAAGTTATATTATTTATTCAACCATATCCTTAATCATACTTATTATTTCGGCAAGCATTAGATCACAGAAAAATAAGTATTGCAATTTTTAATCTTTTGTATTATTATCTTAAAAGCGAAAGAAGTTGGATTTATGGATAAAATTATTAATGTTGCAGTTATAGCACACGTCGATGCTGGTAAAAGTACTCTTGTTGATGCACTATTATCACAAAGTGGTGTATTTAGAGAAAATGAAAGCGTAGTAGAACAAGTAATGGACTCTAATGATCTAGAGCGTGAAAGAGGAATAACAATATATTCAAAGAACTGTTCTATTAAATATAAAGACTATAAGATAAATATAGTAGATACTCCAGGACACGCAGATTTCTCAAGTGAAGTAGAACGTGTCATTAGAACTGTAGATACTGCAGTATTAATTGTAGACGCTGCAGAAGGACCAATGCCTCAGACTAGATTTGTATTAAAGAAAGCATTAGAGCAAAACTTAAAACCTATTTTATTCATAAATAAAATAGATAAAAAAGATGCAAGACCTGAGGCAGTAGTAGATATGACATTCGATTTATTCTGTGAATTAAATGCAACAGATGAACAGTTAGAATTTCCTATAGTATATGGTACTGCAAGAGATGGTATTGCAAAACTTTCTTTATCAGATGAATCCAATTCTATTACCCCATTATTAGAGACAATTTTAAAACAGTGTAATCCATATGAGGGAAATAAAGATGATTCTCTACAATTACAAATTTCAAACCTAGATTATGATGATTATATCGGTAGACTTGGAATCGGCCGTATTACTAAAGGTATGATTAAAACTGGACAGACAGTTACACTAATAAAGAACAATGGAGAAGAAACAAACTTTAGAATATCTAAACTATTTGTAGAGGAAGGTATTAAAAGAGTTGAAAAACAAGAAGCATATTATGGTGATATCGTAACTATTGCAGGATGCTCTCACATATCTATAGGGGATACAGTATGTTCACTTGGCGTAGTAGATCCACTACCTCCAATAGAGATTGAACGCCCTACTTTAAGTATGAACTTCTTAGTTAACTCTGGTCCTTTCGCTGGACAGAGTGGTAAATTCTTGACGAGTCGTCACATTCGTGAACGCCTAGAAAGAGAACTAGAAACAAACGTAGGTCTAGAAGTAGAAGAACTTCCTGGGTCAGACGGATTTAAAGTAAGCGGTAGAGGTGAACTACACTTATCAATCCTACTTGAAAACATGAGAAGAGAAGGCTATGAACTATGTGTAAGTAAACCACAAGTTCTATTTGAAGAAAGATCAGATGGAAAATATGAGCCATTTGAAACAGTTATCGTAAATTGTCCAAATGACTATGCAAGCACTGTTATAAGTGATTTACAAGAAAGAAAAGGTTTACTACAAGTAATGAGCAATGACTCAGATAATTTCACACATATGGAATTTTCTGCACCTACAAGAGGACTAATCGGTTATAGAAGTACATTCATCACTAACACTAAGGGTGAAGGAACTATGATTAGAAGCTTTGACGAGTATAAACCATATGCTGGAAGTTTAACTACTCGTAAAAATGGTGTACTAGTAAGTATGGAAACTGGTAAAACACTAGGTTACTCATTATTTAATCTACAGGATAGAGGTACACTTTTAGTAGGTCCTGCAGTAGATGTTTATGTCGGTATGATTATCGGTATAAATAATAGAGATAACGACTTAAATGTTAACCCATGCAAGAATAAAGAGATGTCTAATACGAGAAGTAAATCAGCTGATGAAGCAATTGCACTAGTAACACCTAGAACATTTAGCTTAGAAGAAGCGCTAGAGTTTATCGAAGAAGACGAATATGTCGAAGTTACACCTGCTGCAATCAGAATGAGAAAATCAGTGTTAGATCCTAAAGATAGATTTAGACTTAATAGATAGTGACTGTTATTAGTCCCAATTTATGACAAAGAAAAATAATTGAAATTTCAAATATACTAGTAATTTATAGCTGTGGAAAAAAGTTGAACTTTCCACAGTTTTATTTTAAAATAATTCATACGAGGTGGGTTATGGAAAAAATACAATTAAGTCATACGGAGGCTTTTGCATATCGTTGGATAATATTAATAAAGAAAAAATTAGAAAAAACAAATTTTAATAATGGTGATGAAAAGGCTTTTTTTGATATACTATCAACTTTTGATGATGCCGCTTATAGAAGATTATATCTACTATTAGAACAGAGAATATCAACTAAAATAGGTGAGGTTGATTTTGAAATAGATTACACGACAGATGCAGGTAATCATTCATTAGTTGATGAGTGCCTAAATGAAATTGCTGGACAAACTTTACCTAGCATTAATTTAAGTTCAGGTAAAACTATAGCACTATCAATTGATAGATACACTGCTCATGAAACAGTATTAGGTACTGAGCCTTGTGAACTGTGCTCTTTATACGACATAAACGGTATTATATTTAATGGCCAAGAATTATCAAATGTGCACGAAGTTTGCGATGTGCTAAGAGTTTCTAATAATATCCCTTTTAGTTATGTTTCAATGAAATATGTTTTTGAATGGATAGTAAGAACATTATTACACTATTATCCTATTAAAGGGGAAGATGAGGGAAGAATGAAAGAAATGTATCCTAGTACTAGTGAGATGCAAGAAGATCCATCACTCGGAAATAGAAAATTTGGAATAGAAGTTCATTATTATGATGATGCTACACAAATATACTTCATGAATGGCACAACAAGTTATAGTAGTAGCACTGAAGAAAACTTAATCGTAAATGGTAAATTACCACTTATAGTAGTTATCAATTTAATCGATTGGATACTAAAAGATCACGATGTGTTTAAGACGTTTCATAGGGCCCCTGGTAGGGAAAATTGTGAATACATTGAAATGGATTTTCATGTTAATGTTACAGATGAATCAATGAAAAAAGGAATTCCTTGTTCAGAAATAAGTCTTAACATTACGTATGCCGGCTATGAAATATATAAAAGCGCAGACAATGATTATAGAATTCT
>CACYEG010000079.1 GCA_902773365.1 uncultured Erysipelotrichaceae bacterium | reverse complement strand
CTCGAATTTGTGTTGATATTTCCATTTACATAGACCATTTCGTGTTTTATATAATTCTTTATGTCTTTTTTTGAATTTATACTTGTATTATCTAGTAATGCATCTAATAGCGTTTTTGTATCATTGATAAGAAAATCTTTATATTTTTCGTGCATATATATCACCAAAATAATTATATAGTTAAAAACAAAAAGAAGCAAATAATTATATCTGCTTCTTTAATCGATCTACTAAACTCTTTTTCTTTTCTTTAGATACTAAAGATGTTTTCATACCATTATCAAATTCTATAATATTGTTTTTACAGTTAAAAGAACTAACTTTAAAAATATTGATTATACAACTTCTATGAGTTTTAAAAAATCTTGTATCATCAGCTAATTTCATGGCCATTTTTTTAATGGAAATATAGTGAGTGTAACTGTCATCTTTTGTATAGATAGTTATTGTATCATCATGTGTATCTTTTTCGATGTAGTATATATCATCATATGGTAGACGGTAAACTTCATCAAATGATGAAAAAGTAAGTGTATGATTATTAGTTACTAATAAATATGCTGTTTCCAAAGAGCCGAACATGTTTTTTAGAAAACTTTTGTTTTGTTCTACTATACTCAAAATAAGTGTATTATTAAAATTTTTAACGTTATATTTTTTTCCCTTTGGGGCAATAATTAATATTGGATCTTCAATACTTAAATTTTTTCTTATTTTACGTGCCAAATCAAAACTATTGGTATTAGTGAGTTCACTAGAAATAATATAAATTCTCTTTCCTTCGACTTTTTCCATTCTCTTCCATATCAAATTGTTATATGTATTAAACTCATGTATTTTATAATAGTCATGTGACTCGTACAAAAATTTTTTAATTATTTTAATTAACAAGTCTAAAGTCTTATTGTTTTCTTCAATAATTATAAAACTAATCACTTTTCACCTCCGAACGGTAAAAAGTGTATCACTAGTGTTACTTCATGAAAAGTAGTCAAGTGTCGAAAAGAAGTAGATTGTTTTTTTCAAAAGAAAAAATGCCTTTAGGCATTTAATCATTAGATAAGTTATCAAAATATCCTTGGATAAATACAACTGGTGTCCCTTTATCTCCACTTCCACTGGTTAAGTCGCATAAAGATCCAATTAGATCTGTTAGTCTTCTTGGTGTCGTACCTTGAGTAATCATCTGTCCTTTTAAATCAGATGCTTTAGCACGTATTTCTTTTTTAATAGCTTCCTTTAATTCGTCGCCTCTTAAGTCAGCATATTTATTATCTGAGACATATTTTAATTTGATTTCATTAGGTGTACCATCTAGACCAGAAGTGTACGCAGGAGATACAACAGGATCTGCAAGCTCCCAAATTTTGCCAACAGGATCTTTAAACGCACCGTCGCCATAAACCATTACTTCGATCGTCTTACCTGTTTTTTCTTTTAAATCTTTTTGTATGTTCTCTACTAACTCTTGTCCAGTTCTAGGGAATAGTTTTAATCTTTCTTCTGTCGATTTATTAGAACCTAACATTCCATACTTTTCGTTATAACCACTTCCGTCAACTGGTGAATTCATTATTTCAAATAATCCAACAACGTTAGCACCTGCATTACTAAGCATTTCCTTAGTTCTATATCTCGTATGTATATCGCAATTTATAACATTTTTAGTATACTTTAATATGTCTAATGCATTATTTGAAAGTATAAATTCTGCTTCGCATCCTTCTTTTTCGACTAGTTCCTTATAAAAATTTAACATATTAATACCCGTAAATGGATGTATCCAATCACCAAAGTCTTTTCTATATTGTTCCTCAGTAATAACGCTTCCTAAATTATAGTCGCTTCTATATAGTTTTTCTTCATCTAAGATACCATTACCTACTTCATCACTTGGAAAAGATAATTGTATATATAATTTGTTTGTACTCCTTGCAATTGCTTTTAATATAAGGGAAAATCTATTTCTACTTAATATAGGGAAAACAATTCCCAATTCGTTAGCATTATTGAATTTATTGTGAATATCCTTTACCACTTCATCGATAGTAACATAGTTACCTTCACTTATGCCGACAACTGCTTCAGTTATTGCGACAATATCTTTATCGTGAAATTCAAATCCATTATTTTTGCTGGCATTTATAATTGAATCGACAACAATTTCTCTTAAGTTATCTCCTTCTTTAATAATCGGTGTACGTATTCCTCTTACTACCGTACCTAAATCTCTCACTGTTTCACATCCTTCTAAATTCATATTACCATAAATGCGAGTTTTATAACAATACAATTTGATTATGTTTGTCACTTATATTATACTTATACTATAGGGTAGGTGGTAATATGGAGTATGTTGCAAATAGAGAAAAGCGAACTCAAGTAAATGAGAAATCTGTATTTAAATATGCCTATGATCGACAATATGAATTACCCGGTGGTAAATATTTTGAATTTGCCTATTCAGATGATTTAAACTACAGTTTGAGTTATTTTGAGGAAATATATTCACAAATAAAAGATGACAGTTTAAAAGCAGCGATGAAGGCAAAAGCATATAGAATTATTCAATATTACGGCGTACATTATTATTTGGGCACGGGCCTTTTAGAAATAGGAATATTTAGTGAAGAGGAGATAAAAATATTATTAGATATTGACTATTATATTAGTATAATTAAAAGCAAAATTGATAATAATACATCTGAATACTACCCGGTAAACTTGGGGGATGCCTACACGTATATAGATTTTTGCTTTATTCCAAAAGACGATGAGTGGTCACTAGACAATATAGTTAAACTGTTACAAGCATTTGAGGGAGCCCCATATTTTATTAAATTATTGGTGAACACAATTGAAATTGCAAAAAAGGAACAAAGACAAGAATTATACGAAAAGCTATTAATTTACTATAAAGAACAATTGCCTGATTATTACAAAAATTATCTTGCAATATGTAAAGATCCAGATTATCTATTAAATAAAACAAATGCATGTCTTGATGAAGTTGAGCTTATTGGAATAGATAGTAGAATTACTATTGCGCCTGAAGTAGAGGCAAATTGTCATAATAGTTTGGATGTCGATTTTTGGGAACAAAATGATTTTTCAATGAGTCTACGTGATAAAGGGATTACACCGCTTTTTTCAGAACATACAGAACCAACTGTTTCGCAAGGCAAGGAAATAAACTGTACTCCTTTTCATGATACTAAGGAAGAGTTAGCAAGATTTAAAGCTGTAATGAATATGTACCGCGATATTGGATATTACTATGATGAAGAAAAACATGATGCAGCAGGCCAAATCAATCTTGGATTAGATTATCTCGATACAAAGGAAGCTATATTATATTTTTATCAAATTTATGCCAATGTTGAGGAACTGCTATTTTATATTATAAATCCAGTTGGACAGGTAATGAGGCAACCTCTTATTCAAAACAGTCGCTTTAAACCAATTTCTCAAATAATTGGGAAAAGAACAGTAAATGAAGACATGTCTCGAGATGAAGCAATTAAATTATTCTGGATGCGTGATACACAAATCAAGGCAGAAATAAAAGGATTAACAAACAAAAAGAACACGGTATGCTTACGTGGAAACTATAGAGGCGATCAGAGACTAGAATTTAGAATACCAAACGGTGGCGTTGACTATCAAGGCTATATAGATAATATTCGACTATATGGAAAAATAATGGAAGTTGCAAAGACTGTCGCAGATGCTCTTTTAAGAGGAGAGTTAAATAGCGAAGAAGAAAGACTTCTTAGATTAATATATGACTTAGAAGATGTTCCACAACCAGATGATTATCTAGGAGGTCAAAACTTTATTTTTGATATAAGAAGACAATATTTAGAGGAAAAATTGGATTTGCTAATGGATTTATTGTTCACTGATGAAAAGGTTAAAAATATATATAGAGAACGTTTTGAATACGTAGTTAATCGAATAAAACAAGATCGAGAAGTACTTCGACTATATACTCCATATAGTACTTATGAGCCCGGATTTGCTCCAGTAGAATTTATAGAAAAAGCGGATAAACACGCAATTAGTCCGATGGATGAAGAAAGCAACAATTTAAATGGCATTATTACATATGATCCAGGTGATGAATACTATACAGAAAATGGCGTTGTCAAAAAAATTTAAGTAATAAAGTAATAAATTAATAATTTTTAAATATATTAATCTCGAAAGAGGTTTTTTAATGTTCACATTTATTAGTATATTATTTATTTCTGCTAT
>CACYEG010000078.1 GCA_902773365.1 uncultured Erysipelotrichaceae bacterium | reverse complement strand
GTAGGTAAAGAGATAAGAAAAACAGGTAACATCATAACTAATCCACAAACAGCAGATAGTGTTGTCACATATGCTCTTGCGCTAGCAGCACTAGCAGTTGCAGTTGCACTAGTAGTATTGAGAATTAAAAAACTTAAGAAAGCAAACTGATGCTTTCTTTTTTATTGAAAAATGGAATATTCAATGTTATACTTTATATGGTGGAAAGTATGAAAAAAAGTAAAGGTTTTACGATTATAGAAATAATTACAGTATTGATAATTATAACTTTAATAGCAACTATGGCCATTGCAGGTATAAGTGGCACTAAAGGAAGAATTGATAATAAAGCATATAATAGTAAAGTTAAATTAATTGAGCAAGCCGCAGCACTGTATGCCAAAGAAAATAGTGAAAAAATAAGAGAAGAATTTGGACCATGTACAGAAACAAGTGGAAATTGTGATTGTACTAAAGACGAATGCGTATATAAATTTAATACAAATGTTCAAGAATTAATAGAACTAGGATATTATGATTCTGAATTGAATAATGAGTGTCTTGTAGAAAACCCAAAGGATAGAAGTAAATGCTTTGATAAAGAGCCGATAGAAATAATATTGAGTGCTAACAAAGAAAATATAGAAGCTCATTTTGGTGAAGAATTTGATCCCTTTGACATACAATCCCCTGCTAACATGATGTGTGAATTAGAGATAGTAGGAACAGAAGGAACAAACGGATGGTATATTGGCGACGATAATAAGCTAGTGCTAAAATTTAAAATAGATGAATCCAATGTTACTAAATATGGAATAAGTAAAAGCATAAATAAAACATATAATAATTTAAAAGAAATACCACTATCTAGTACAACTGGTTCAACATATTATGGATATGTAAAAGATGCTGATGGTAATGAAGGAAGTTGCGTCATAAAGAATATAAAAGTTGATGCAACTAATCCAACTGACCCAAAATTAGAAATAGATGATAGTTTTAATGTAGCATTTATCGGATCAAGAGATACATATAGTGAAAGAGTAAAGTACTCTTATAGCATTGGTGATGGTAAATCAACTGTTGCAACTAAATATAGAATTCCGTCAGATGTTAGTGATGAAAATATAGACGTTTATGCATTCGATTATGCAGGTAATGCATCAAATACTGTTACTAAAAGACTGCTAATAGAGAGCCCTGTTAGTGGTACTGTTACGACCGCAAAAACATATTATTGTTCTGAAGGCTATACTTGTAGTGATTCTCCTTGCAAAGCAAGTAGCAGTTGTATTAAAACGGAAGAAAACGATCCGATAGAAAAAAAGCAATATAAATGTGATTTAACTAATAAACTTTATAATACATATAGTGAAGCGTCATCGAATTGTACAGTTCATGAATCAGGTACAGTTACAGTATCTAAAGTATATACGTGCGATACCGCTGCAGGATACACTTGTAGTGATTCGCCGTGTAAATCTACTAGTAAATGTGTTAAAAGCATAGAAGAAAGCGTTAAGAGTACATTAAAGTACAAATGCGATTTGACTGGCGAAGTTTATAATACTCGCGAAGAAGCAATCTCAAATTGTACAACTACAGAGTCTGGCACTGTAACAACAACATCAAATTATAGTTGTCCAATAGGATACACTTGTAGCGATAATCCATGTAAATCTACAAGTGTATGTAGGAAACAGGAAAGTACGACTGCTCCAGTTAATAGTACATATTATTTATGTTATGTTGATGGTGAATATGTTGGTACATACACAAGTGAAGAAGAAGCAAATCAAAAATGTAGTAAAGTAATTACTGGTGTTATAAGTACAAACACTAAATATCAGTGCCCAAGTGGCTATACTTGTAGCGATGGAGCATCTTGTAATGCAAACAGTACTTGCATCAAAACAACAGCGCCAGCAATTTCTTCAACGGAGTATAGATGCTATTTGAATGGTATTATTGCTGGTATTTATAATTCAGAAGAAGAAGCTCAAGCAAATTGTGTACTTGAAACTGGTGGAGAAATCGTCTCTGTAAATACTTTTACTTGTAGCGATGGCTATACTTGTAGCGATGGAGCATCTTGTAATGCAAATAGTATATGTACAAAATCAACATCAGTAGAAGTAGTTGCCAAAACGAAATATGACTGTTATATTAATGATACTTGGGTTACTGATTTTAATACTTTAGAAGAAGCTCAAAATTCATGTAATGATTATGAATATGGTACAGTTGGGCAAACTACTATATATTCATGTCCAAGTGGTTACACTTGTAGTGATTCGCCGTGTAAATCTACTAGTACTTGTAGTAAAAAGACAACGACAAATATAGTGTCATCGACATCTTACTCATGTCCAAGTGGTTACACTTGTAGTGATAATCCATGTAAGGCGACTAGTACATGTACAAGCACAACCTCTACTTCAACTATTTATAGTTATGTATCTAATTGTTCTTATAATTATTACTTTACCGATGAAACAAGAGCTGCTACAGCTCTGACAAGTTGTTCTTCAAACACAGTTAGTTCTTGTAATTCAAGTAATTATGGTAAAGTAAATAAAAGATGTTCAAGTTACCACAAATGGATTGGTAGAGCACTATGTAAAAATACTGGAACAAATACACAAACTGAAATAACAGTTGGTAAATACGATAGTGAAGCTAGTTGTAATACTAATATAGATAATTATACATGTCCGGAAATAAATCAAATATTAGAATTTAAGCATTGCGAAAAAAAATTATATTATTCTAGATGGGAAAAGACTTGTACAAGGTCAGGTAAATGGGGTGCATATAGTTGTAGTCAATCGCAATGTTATAACACATGTCCATCAGGGTATACAAGATCGACTACTAGATCAGGTTGTTATAATAGCGATGTAGAAGGAAAGTCTTGTACTCAAGCGAAAACATGTAAAGCAACTACAACTACAACATGTACTAAAACAACTAGTCCAACTTCTAGTAATATTTACTCATGTCCAAGCGGCTATACTTGTAGTAACACGCCGTGTAAATCTACTAGTACGTGTCAAAAAACGGAAACAAAAGCCTTGATAGCAACTACAAAATATACTTGCTCTTTAAATAGTAATTTATACGATACGCGAGACGCAGCTACATCTGCATGCCAAAAAAAGATAGTTGGTACAATAGAACAAGGTCCTGTAAGATATTCATGTCCAAGCGGCTATACTTGTAGTAACACACCTTGTAGATCTACTAGTACGTGTTCAAAAGTAGAAACAAAAGCAGTGACTATTAATAATAAATGGAAATGTACATTAAATAATGCTTTATATGACAGCCAATCGGAGGCATTAAGTAATTGCGTCGAGCGCACGCCACTTACAATAAATAAACAAGATATTTACTCATGTCCAAGCGGCTATACTTGTAGTGATGCTATATGCTCACAAAATAGTATATGTAGCACTGAAAACAAGAGTAAACTGTACGCAACGTATACTTATTCTTGTAGTCTAAATAACAATAATTATAATAGTATTGCTGATGCAGAAGAGAACTGTATTACAACTAAAAGAGGAACTGTGACAACAAGTAAGGTATATGGGTGCCCAAGTGGTTATATTTGTAATGATGGAGTATCGTGCAATGCAAGTAGTACTTGTATTAAGTATCGTGAACAGTCAGTGACAAATACCCCAAAATATTACTGTTCTTTGACGAATAGTTTCTATAATAATGAACAGGATGCTAGGAATAATTGTACTCGTACTGTTACAGGAAACGTAGCAAATCACTATGTATATAGTTGCTCTAGTGGTTATACTTGCAGTGACGGAGCAGCTTGTAATGAAAACAGTACTTGTACGAAGCTAGATACCCAAAATGTGACAAGTAGTATTAAATATTATTGCTCTTTAACAGACCAATTCTATGGAAGTGAAGTAATAGCTAGATCTAACTGTTCTAGAAATGTTAATGGAGATATATTAGATAATTATACTTATTCATGTAATGAATCATATGTATGTAGTACTAATCCTTGTACAATAAATAGTATATGTACAAAAACTACAACATCATCTGTAGCTTACGATACAGTTCATTACTGTAGTATTAATCCAACGATTGTATATTTAGATCCTGTAGAAGCCCGAGATGCTTGCTTTGGACAGTGTAGGGCAGGAAAATACAATTTAAATAATAAAAAGTGTTATATATTAGAATAGGAGGAATAAAATGAAAAAAGTCTTAATATTAGTCACTTTATTAGTAGCAGTCACGGGATGCTTTGGAAAGAAAAAAGATCCTGAAAAGAAACCAACAGATAAGAATGTTGTAGAAGTTAAAGAAAAAGGAGTAATTGAAAATAAAGAGTACTCAGGAATAAAAATCGAAAATATCAAATTTGTGTATGATGGAAAATATACAACAATGTCTTTTGTACTAATCAATTCAAGAAGTGAAGCAATTACACTTGGTAGATATGATGTAATTGTTAAGGATGCTAAGGACGAAGAATTAGGAAAACTTGAAAGTTACTCAGCTGACGAAATACAGCCAAACGAATCGTTGGAAATTTCGTTGAGCCTCGATAAAGATTTCTCTAAGGCTACTAGTGCTGATTTCAATTTTATTACCTTAAATCAAACACAATAAAAAACTACGAATGTGAAGTGAAAAGTAAATAGTTCACATTCATAGTTTTTTTATTTTACTTCAAAATATGTCTTAGTATCGAAAGTATGTTCATTTGTATCGTATGATAGGAGTGTTTTAGTGTCTATCATGTAAAATTTATGCCTTATAGTATTGCTAATACTTGCACCATTTTGTACTACTGGATCATCCCAAGTTACATCTATTTGTTGCCATTTATTATCGATATATAGGGCATTCCAAACGTGTTTTTCACTACCAATTTTAAAATTCTTTACGCCAAATTTATATAGGAATATTGCAAGTGTATCGGCATAGCCAGAACATTTTGACTTTCCTTCAAAAAGTAGGGTATATGCATTTTTTTCTCCGCTATCACTAGTATCATAACTGGTATTATCTATAATATAATCGTGTACAGTTAAGATTTTATCTTCTATGTCCATATCATCTGTTATAATTTTATCAATTATTTCATCTACTTTTTTACCTATAGCATTTATTTGTTCATCGGTGTATGTTCTTTTAATCTTCACATTGATTTCACCTGATGTGCTGGTTGTCAAATAAATATCACTGAAATTGTTAAATGGATGAACAAAGTTGCCGATGTCAGTTATTGCAGTCTGATTATTTATTAATGAGGTTATATCGTTTATACATTCAGTATATTCACTTGGACAATAAAAAGTAAAAGTTTTATATCCATTATCTAAAAATGAATAAAAAATGTTTGCAATATCTTGTTTACTATACGGTATAAACGTTGTAGTCTTTTGTACAAAAAAGTAGTTGTTATTAGTAGTATAAGAATTTGGTTTTTCTACATATACTCTTGGTGTAGATCCAATAAGCCTCGATGTATACGTAGTTATCACATCAATTTTCAGTAAGGTAGCAATAATAAGTAAAAGTAAAAAAAGCGGTAAGATAATTTTCTTCATATGTTTCACCATAAAAATTATAGCAAATAAATAATAAAAATACCATAAATATAAAAATAAAAATGACTAACTTACTTAGTCATTCCTTTAATTTTACTATTTAATCTAGATTTTTGTCTAGCACAAGTATTCTTTTTTATTAAACCTTTGCTGCAAGCTTTGTCGATTGCTTTAACAGTTTTTTGATAATTATCTTTAGCAGCGTCGATATCATTATTGTTAATAGCTTTTTCAGTGTTCTTAATTGCATTTTTAACAGTCTTAGTATAGACATTATTTGCAACTGTCTGAGCTTTGTCAGTCTTAACAGACTTCTTTGAACTTTTAATAATAGGCATTCTTATCACCTCTTTTTCTCTATACATCCAGTATTTTATCAAAAAAAATATAACCTTGCAACCAATTTCTACATAATTTTCAGTAAATTCGTACTATTTTAGTAGTGGGTGAAAAACATGAGAAAAAGATTTGTTACTAAAAAAAGAAAAAAGTTTAAAATTAAAATGATACTATTCATAGCGACTTTTTTAGTCTCATTCTATTATATTTTTAATCTACTAATTAATGTTATGTTAATAGAACCAATAATTAATAGTGATACAATATTAAAAATGGGGTTAAGTAATACAACTATTAAATATAAGGCAATCAGTCCAAGAGATTTACTTTATTTAAGTACTGATATGCTTTTAGGCAATGAAGTAAAAGAAACTCAGAAAGTGCAGGCTATAGATACAAGTAAAAACGATAAAAGTCCCGTAGTATATATTTATAATACCCATGATACTGAAAGCTATGCATCGCACTTACTTGAAGCATATAACATTAGTTTCACTGTAAAAACTGCAAGTTTTATATTAAGAGATAACTTAAGAGAATATGGCATACCATGTTTTGTAGAAACAGAAAGTATGCAAGGGTATCTACATAACAATAATTTAAAATATAAAGACTCCTATAAGGCTAGTAGGTTTTATTTACAAAAGAGAATTGAGGAGTATCCTAGTATTAAGTTATTCATTGATTTACATAGAGATAGTGCAAGAAAAAGCGCTACCACTGTAGAAATTGATGGTAAATCCTATGCAAAAGTTTTATTTGTAGTAGGACTAGATTATCCAAATAATGAATCTAATGTTTTGCTCGCTGAAAAATTAAATAGTATGGTGGATGCTAGACTTACAAGAGGAATATCTAGAAAGACTGGAAATAAAGTAAATGGAATATATAATCAGGATGTAACTAACAATATCATATTATTAGAAGTAGGAGGTCAAGATAATACAATAGAGGAGGTCAATAACACATTAAAAAAGATATCTTTAATACTATTTAACTATATGGAGAGTATGTAATATGGAAAAGAAAAAGATAAATTGGTTAAAAATTGTTTTGATAGTATTATTTATCGGATATATATCTTTATTTATACTTAATAAGACAGGATATTATGAAGGTAATATGAGAAAAAAGATGGAACTAACTAACAAACAAATTGAGAAATTTGAAAAAGACATCAAAGATGGAAAGCAGATAGATATTAATGACTACTTAATAGATAAAAAGGATGATTATACTAATAACACGTCTAAGGTTGGTTACTATATAAGTACTAGTATAGAAAAAATACTAAATGATGGTATTAAAGGTGTGGGTAGTATTTTTAAAAAATTGTTTACTTGAGAATTTAATTGATATATAATATGCCTCAAGAAATGGAGTGAAAATAATGGCACTATCTTTAGAAGAAGTTAAAAAAAATGCCAGAGAGGCAATAAAAAGAGAAATGCATGGATATTTTAATAAGATATATGATAAGATTGAAAGCGAACTTGATAATAATTTAGAAACCATACGTTTGAACCTTCGGGGAATAGCGGAGGACGGTTACTGCTCTAAAGAAATTAAAAGTGAATATACCTGTAGTATTTATTGCGATGAGAAAGACTGGGTAGCATTTAAGGATATTTTGACAGAAGGAGAAAAACGCTTCTATATAAATTATAAAAATTATTATGTAAGCATAGATATTAG